>JAKMCZ010000087.1 GCA_022428185.1 Alphaproteobacteria bacterium
TATCAGGCCCGCGCGCCAATTATCTGTTCAATTCGACCGTGTCAGGCATTGAAGATGCCGATGCCTTGCTGCTCATTGGTTCCAATCCGCGCTTGGAGGCGCCGGTGTTGAATGCGCGAATTCGTAAGCGTTATTTGGCCTGTGATTTTCCGATTGCTGCGATTGGAGAGGCCACCGACCTGACCTATAAGGCAGAGTTTATCGGCGCAGGTGCTGACACGCTGGCCGATTTGCTGGCCGGAAAACAAAGTTTTGCTGATGTGCTGAACAAGGCCGAGCGTCCGATGATTATTGTCGGACAGGGGGCCTTGACGCGCGATGATGGCGCGGCGGTTTTGGCAGCGGCGATTGAGCTGGCGCAAAAAACCGGCGCGGAATTTAATGTGCTGCACACGGCGGCGGCGCGTGTTGCCGGTCTTGATTTGGGGCTTTTGCCCGGTGCCGGCGGCTTTGATGTCGCTTCTATGCAAGAAGCGGCGCAGAGCGGTGCGATTGAAAATGTCGTTCTGTATGGCGCAGATGAAATTGCCGGTGCGTCTCTCGGCACGGCGTTTGTTATTTATATCGGCAGTCATGGTGACCGAGGCGCGCATCGCGCTGACGTTATTTTGCCCGCTGCTGCTTATACCGAAAAGCAAGCGACCTTTGTAAACACTGAGGGTCGCCCGCAACTGACTGAGCAAGCGGCTTTGCCGCCCGGTGAGGCGCGGGAGGATTGGAAGATTTTCCGTGCCCTATCGGCACGCCTCGATGTGGTTTTGCCATATGACACACTGACTGCGTTGCGCGCGGCGATGTATGAAGCCGTGCCGCATTTGGCACAGATTGACGAGATTACGGTTGGCGATACACAAGCTGCGCCTGAAAATAATGGGCTGGGCACAGAATCGTTCGCCTATGCCATTACCGATTTCTATTTCACCAATCCGATTGCCCGCGCTTCAGCCATTATGGCTGATTGTGCCAAAGCAAAAGGTGCGCGCGACGATGCAGAGGGAACCGGCACTGATGGATAGCGCATTTTTCGACACTTATGTCTGGCCTGCGCTGATTGTTACGGCGCATTCATTGGCGATTATTCTGGCACTTTTGATATCGCTGGCTTTCTTCATGCTGGCGGACCGCAAAATTTGGGCGGCGGCACAGCTTCGTAAGGGGCCGACAATGGTCGGGCCGTTCGGGCTGCTGCAAAGCTTTGCCGATATTTTGAAATATCTGCTGAAGGAAGTCATCATTCCAACCACGGCCAATAAGCCGGTGTTCATTCTCGCGCCGTTTGTCACCATGTTCCTCGCGCTTAGCGGCTGGGCGGTGATTCCGATAAATGAGGGTTGGGCGGTCGCCGACATTAATGTCGGTATTTTGTATATTTTCGCCATTTCGTCGCTTGGTGTTTATGGCGTGATTATGGGTGGCTGGGCGTCCAATTCAAAATATCCGTTTCTCGGCGCACTGCGCTCGGCGGCACAAATGGTGTCCTATGAGGTGTCTATCGGACTAGTGATTATTACCGTGCTGCTGTGTGTCGGCTCGTTAAACCTGACCGATATTGTGCTGGCGCAAAAAACCGTTTGGTTCGCCGTGCCGCTATTTCCGATGTTCGTGGTGTTCTTTATATCGGCACTGGCCGAAACCAACCGCCCACCATTTGACTTGCCTGAAGACGAAAGCGCGCTCGTGGCGGGCTTTATGACCGAATATTCATCAACGCTTTATGTCGTCTTTATGATTGGCGAATTAGCAAATATCGTTCTGATGTGCGCCATGTGCACGATTTTGTTCCTCGGCGGCTGGCTGCCGCCGGTCGATGTCGCGCCGTTCAATTGGGTGCCCGGGCCGGTATGGTTCATTTTGAAAATGGGTTTGATGTTTTTCATGTTCGCTATGACCAAAGTGATTGTGCCGCGTTATCGCTATGACCAGCTTATGCGGTTGGGTTGGAAAGTATTTCTGCCACTGACATTGGTCTGGGTCGTGTTGACGGCGGGCTTCCTGCAATATTTCGGCATGGCGTCTTAGGGGTTAGGTTTATGGCTTGGTTAGACCGCACAGCACGCTCTTTATTCCTCGCTGAATTTGTCGGCGCATTGCGCCTGGCGATGGGCTATTTCTTTGGTCGCAAAGCGACGATTAACTATCCTTACGAAAAAGGCCCGCTATCACCGCGCTTTCGCGGTGAACATGCGCTGCGCCGTTATCCTAACGGGCAGGAGCGGTGCATTGCGTGTAAGCTTTGCGAAGCGATTTGTCCGGCGCAGGCCATCACAATTGAGGCCGGCCCGCGCAATAATGACGGCACGCGGCGCACGGTGCGCTATGACATCGACATGGTGAAGTGCATTTATTGTGGCTTTTGCCAAGAGGCTTGCCCGGTTGATGCGATTGTCGAAGGGCCAAATTTTGAATTTGCAACCGAAACCCGCGAAGAGCTTATCTATGACAAGGAAAAGCTGCTGACCAATGGCGATCGCTGGGAAGTCGAGATTGCCAAGAACATCGAATTGGACGCGCCTTACCGGTAAATTGATATGACGCTTACTTCACTCGCCTTTTATCTGTTCGCAACAGTCGCGGTCGCCAGTTCATTCATGGTTATCGCGTCGCGCAATCCGGTTTATTCGGTTTTATTTCTGATCCTGACCTTCTTTAATTCTGCCGGATTATTCGTGTTGCTGGGGGCTGAGTTTCTGGCGCTGATACTGGTTGTCGTCTATGTCGGCGCAGTGGCGGTGTTGTTCTTGTTCGTGGTGATGATGCTGGATATTGATTTTGCTGAATTGAGCGAGGGCTTTTTGCAATATATGCCGATTGGCGCGACCGTCGGTTTGATTTTGCTGCTCGAGCTTTTGCTGGTCTTCGGCGCATCATCGACGTTAATCGATGCCAGCCCATTGCCCCGCGCCACACCTGAGGGCATGACCAATGCCGAGGCTTTGGGACGGGTGCTCTACACTGATTACATTTACTTCTTCCAAGCGGCAGGCGCGATTTTGCTAGTCGCCATGATTGGCGCGATTGTGCTGACGCTTGTGCCTTCCAATAATCCGAAACGGCAAAATATCGCCAACCAAACGGCGCGCGCGCGCGAAGATGCGGTTGAGAACGTGGATATTGAACCGGGGCAGGGGATCTGAAGATGATTGGATTAACCCATTATCTCACGCTGGCCGCGATTATTTTCACTATCGGCATATTCGGCATTTTTCTGAATCGGAAAAACGTCATCATTATTCTGATGTCAATCGAGTTGATGTTGCTGGCCGTGAATATCAATCTAGTGGCTTTTTCAGCCTATTTGGGTGATTTGGTCGGGCAGGTGTTTGCTCTGCTGGTGCTGACCGTTGCGGCGGGTGAAGCGGCTATCGGTCTGGCTATTCTCGTGGTCTATTTCCGCAATCGTGGCGGCATTGCGGTTGAAGATGTCAGCCAGATGAAGGGTTAACCGCATGAGCACCTATCACGCCATTGTCTTTTTCCCGCTCATCGGCGCAGCCATAGCAGGATTGTTCGGTCGCTTTATCGGTGACCGCCAAGCTGAATATGTAACGACGGGATTGCTGATTTTATCGGCGATTTTGTCGTGTATCTCACTCATCAATGTCGGCTTTATCGGCTCAACACAAAAAGTCGTTGTGCTTGATTGGATTTCCTCCGGCGGCCTTGATATTGACTGGGCGCTGCGCATCGACACGCTTACCGCCGTGATGTTGGTTGTGGTAACCGTCGTGTCGTCTTTGGTGCATGTTTATTCCATCGGCTATATGAGCCACGACCCGAACCGCGCGCGCTTCTTCGCCTATTTGTCGCTGTTTACGTTCATGATGCTGATGCTGGTCACGGCAGATAACTTCTTACAACTGTTTTTCGGTTGGGAGGGCGTTGGGCTGGCTTCCTATTTGCTCATCGGCTTCTGGTACAAGAAGGCTTCGGCCAATGCGGCTGCTATAAAAGCTTTTGTAGTCAATCGGGTAGGCGATTTCGGCCTCATTCTCGGCATGGCGGCGATTTATTTCTCGGTAGGCTCATTGCAATTTGACGATGTCTTTGCCTCAGCCAATGCGCTGGCTGAAGGCCAATTCGACTTTTTAGGCATGACCGTGCCGATGTTGACGACGATTTGCCTGCTGCTGTTTATGGGCGCGATGGGCAAGTCGGCGCAGTTTTTGCTG
>JAKMCZ010000095.1 GCA_022428185.1 Alphaproteobacteria bacterium
CTATATCGTGGCTGATGAGTGCAACGTCCAAAAGCCATATTCGCAATTTTTCGATTATTGCCCATATCGATCACGGCAAATCGACACTGGCCGACCGGTTAATCCAAATGACCGGCGGGTTGAGCGCACGCGAAATGTCTGAGCAAGTGCTCGATAATATGGATATTGAACGCGAGCGCGGCATCACCATTAAAGCGCAAACCGTGCGCCTCGATTATACGGCGCAAAACGGCGAGACTTATCAGCTTAATCTCATCGACACGCCGGGCCATGTCGACTTCGCCTATGAGGTCAATCGCTCTTTGGCGGCGTGCGAAGGCTCGCTTCTGGTGGTCGATGCCAGCCAGGGTGTCGAGGCACAAACCCTAGCCAATGTGTATCAGGCCATCGATGTCGACCATGAGATCGTGCCGGTGCTCAATAAAGTAGATTTACCTGCTGCCGAGCCCGAGCGGGTTAAAACCCAGATTGAAGATGTTATCGGGCTGGATACCGAAGCCAGTGTTGATATTTCGGCCAAAACCGGCCTCGGCATTGACAATGTGCTGGAGGCGGTTGTTACCCAATTGCCGCCACCCGAAGGCGATGCCGACGCGCCGTTGAAAGCCATGCTGGTCGATAGCTGGTATGACGCTTATTTGGGCGTGGTGGTGCTGGTGCGCGTGATTGACGGCACGTTAAAAAAAGGCATGAAAATTCGCATGATGTCGACCGGCGCGACGCATCCGATTGACCAAGTCGGCGTTTTCCGCCCCAAGCGAGATACCGTTGATGCGCTGACAGCGGGCGAAATCGGCTATTTCACGGCTGCCATTAAAGAGGTTGCTGATACCCGCGTCGGCGACACGGTGACCGAAGACAAAAAACCCTGCCAGAACGCGCTGGACGGCTTTAAGCCATCACAACCCGTGGTGTTTTGCGGCCTGTTTCCGACCGACAGTTCGCAATTTGAAGATTTGCGCGAGGCGATGGCGCGCTTGCGGCTGAACGATGCGAGCTTTGATTATGAGATGGAAACCTCAGCCGCTTTGGGCTTTGGCTTTCGCTGCGGCTTTTTGGGTCTGCTGCATTTGGAGATTATCCGCGAGCGCATTGAGCGTGAGTTCGACATCGACCTCATCACCACCGCCCCATCTGTGGTTTACCAATTGCACATGAACGATGGCAGCATGCAGGAATTACATAACCCTGCCGATATGCCCGACATTGTGAAAATCGACCATATTGACGAGCCGTGGATTCGCGCCTCGATTTTGGTGCCCGATGACTATATGGGCGCGGTGCTGAAACTGTGCGAAGACCGCCGTGGGCGGCAGATTAACCTGTCTTATGCGGGCAATCGCGCCATGCTGGAATATGAACTGCCTTTGAACGAAGTGGTGTTTGATTTCTATGACCGCCTGAAAAGCGTAACGCGCGGCTATGCCAGCTTTGATTATCAAATGGCCGATTATCGCACCGGCGATCTGGTCAAAATGGCAATATTGGTCAATAGCGAGCCGGTCGATGCGCTGTCCACCATTGTCCATAAAGACAATGCCGAGGCGCGCGGGCGCGCCATGTGCGAACGCCTGAAAGGGCTGATACCGCGCCATTTGTTCAAAATTCCGGTGCAGGCGGCATTGGGTGGCAAAATCATTGCGCGCGAAACCATCGCCGCGCTTAGAAAAGACGTGACGGCGAAATGCTATGGCGGCGACGCGACACGCAAGCGCAAATTGCTCGACAAACAAAAAGAGGGCAAAAAGAAAATGCGCCAATTCGGCAAGGTCGATATCCCGCAAGATGCGTTTATCCAAGCGCTTAAGATGGATGATTAGGCGTCTATAATCCAATCGACGCCGCAAAAGCGAAATGCATTGCCGGTGACCGCAAGCCCTTGCTCAGCAGCGCGGCTTAAAACCGCGTCGGGCGTATCTTGTCCGGCGCGCAATTTGACAACGCAAATATGCGGGTCGCAGCCTGCCTCTTCGACAAATTCAATATAAGCACCGTCAAAGCCAACACGATTGCCGTCAAGCGGGCGCGCTAACGCCTCGGCCCAATGCTGCGCCAGCGCGGCGGCGTCAGGCGTCTTCAAGGTCAGTGCCGCTAGCGCGCCGGTGGCGGTTTCTTCAGCTGTCGGCTTATCGGCGTCAGGCCAGCGCGCCCAAAACCAATGGGCATTGGGGGCGCGCCAGTCTGCGCTATGGTCAGTGGGCGGCATGGAATCGATGGAGACAATCGCCGGACCGAAATCACGCGGGTGAAAATGCGTGGCGATTAGGCCGTCCTTGTCATATTGCCAGACCGGTCGCAAGCCGTTGGCGGCCAGCCGGTCGATGGTCGGACGGGCATTGTCACATTGAAAAATAAGCATGTAGAAACTGTCACCGCGCCGCGCCAAATGCCGCCCCGCCGCCGTGTCGCGCGCTTCAGCCAGCGGGCTGACCACTTCGATGAAATCACCACCCGATGCCAACAGGCCGTTATCCAAACCAAACTCGGCAACACCGGGGTCGCGAAACACCAGCGGGCCGCGCAACAC
>JAKMCZ010000167.1 GCA_022428185.1 Alphaproteobacteria bacterium
AACCCGGGCTTTCATTGGATCGCCGACACTTACCTGATGGGTGTTGTGCGCATGCGGGTAATAAGCCTCATCGGTCAAGTTTTCGATATTCACGCGCAAACTCATATTACCGGATATGGCGTAGGAAAGAGACGCATCAACCCGCGTATAGGCTGGCAGGTGGGTGGTGGATCCGTCTTTAATCAATGAGGCGTCCTGATGAGTAAGGCCAATGCCATAAGTCAGGCGTTCATTGGCCTCGTGGTCGACAAAGATGGAGTACATGGTGTCCGGCAATTCGCGCGGTCGGGTGTTGTCTTTTGTTGTGCCGTCAAGCGATGCATAACCGAACGATAAAGCGGTCTTGTCCGACAGTTGCCCACTTATCTCCACCTCAAAGCCATCGACGCTCAAGCCCTGAATGTAAGCTGAACCGTCGCCACTGCTGACTGCCGTTTCCTGCTCGCTGTCAAACAGGCTGACAGCCATTTTCAGGGCTTCGGAGATATCCCACTTAATGCCGAGTTCGTTGTTCTCAAAAACATCAGGGTCAAGACGCGCCGCGTTGGTATCTAGTTTTTTATATTGCTCATTGGACCGAGGCAGAAAGCTCTCGCTCATGCTGGCGTATAACGACAAATTACCTTGCGGTTTATAAATCAATCCAAACCGTGGCGACACTTGCTCATCTTTTCGGCTTTCTTCCGAACTGTTTTTGATGTCGGTAACCGTGATGTCAAAATTGTCGAGCCGCGCCCCCAGCAGAAGCTGAAGCTGTTCCGTCACGGCTATTTGGTCTTGAACAAACAATGATGTGGCGGTGATGTCGGTTTCGGTTTGAGACGCTAAATCGCTGTCATAGTTAACTGCCGTTGCGTCTCCGTCGGCAGTTTGTGACAGGTTCAAGCGCTGATTGCCGGTCGGAATATCGAAGGTTTCCTCATCGCCTCCAGATGACGACCATTGCGTGTTGTAGCGCAGATTTTGTGAATCGGTTTTGATATATTCGCCGCCGACCAGCAGTGTGTGGTCGAGCCCCCCGGCGCTGAATTTGGCTGTGACGTGACCGCTCATCACCATATGTGTTCGTTCAGTGGGGTCGCGATAACCGTCCAGCGTTACGGTGTTTGCAACAGCGTCATAGTCGCTGGCATAGAGGTTCTGGTAAGTTTTTTCATAATCGCCATAATGCAGGTTGGCTATGCCCGTCATGGTGTTCGAGAATTTATGGCTGACCGACGCGCGCAAAACATTTGCATCGAGTGTTGTCAAATTATCGGTCGGACTGGCGAAAACGATATCGCGCAGGCTGTTTACCGGCGCACCGTTCGCACCGGTGGGAATACCGCGGTCGATAAACCGTTCGTGGTCCATCAGTTCATAGGAAATATCCAAAGTTGTTTTGTCGTTCACGGCAACGCGCAATGTCGGATTAAACCCGATCCGCTCGCCGTGATAAAAATCGCGGTCATTTTCTAATGACTCTGAAAAAGCGTTTACCCGCAAAGCCGAGTGAAGACCGGTCGAGACATTCATATCAGCAGCCAGATGATAAGCACCGAATGTATCCGTGCTGATATTCAGTTCATTGTTCTCTTGGTTGAGTATCGCTTTCTTGATAACGCGATTGACCGCTCCACCTGTGCTGCCACGCCCGAAGAGCAGTGCATTGGGGCCGCGCAAAATTTCGACCTGTTGTAGATTGTAAAGCGGGCGATAATATTGCACGTCGTCGCGCACGCCATCGAGGAAGAAGTCGGCGGTCGAGCGCACGCCGCGAAACACGATTGCATCTCGATGGCCTTCACCTTGTGATGTATTAATGCCCGGCGTGTAGCGAACAAGGTCGCCAATTCCGGAAAATCCGCGTTTTTTTATTTGCTCGCCACCAATCACCGTTACGCTTTGTGGCACATCAATCAGCGGTATTTCCATTTTCAGCGCGCTGGCATCAACATTTTTATATGAGCCGGTGACGATAATCTCGTCGATTGTCGGGTTCTGCGCGAAGGCCGCAACATTCGTTAACGCGGCGATGAGGGCGGCCTGTATGGCAAATCGTTGTTTAAAGGTCATGTGAGCTATCTTGTAAATAATAATCATTCGCAGCTAGTAATGCAAATGAGAATCGTTTGCAACAAGAAAGTAAGCCAATTGCAAAAATTAATACGCGGCAGTGTTATCCGTCTGCCGAGATTTGTTTTCTTAAATGATCCAGCAGCGCGTTGATGTCGCCCTTGTTGTTTTTCAACACTGAGGCGAAAGCATCGCGCTGTTCTTGCGCCATCCACACACCGAGCACGCGCACATCAAACAACGTCATGCTGGTGTCTTTTTCCAGCCGCAGCCACCAGTCAATATCGATTGGGTCGCGGCCATTGGCAAACTCGATGCGGCTTTTAACGATAATATTTTTCTTCTTTGCCTGCGCTTTGCCGACCATGACCTTTTCGTCAGAATATTCACCCAGCCGATTGGCGTAAACTTTGACGATGAAATCACCCAAGAGCGATTCAAATTCGGCGAATTGGGCTTTGGAAATTTTGCGTCCGAACGAGCCCAGTGTGAAGCGCGCAATGCGCCGCATATTGGCACGCTCATCTAGCAATTTGGCAAAGGCGGCTTCGCGCTCGGTGCGGTTTTTCTTGGTTGATATAATTTTGATGGCATCATCGGCGAGGGCGGTCACAAAAGCCTGGGCTTTCGCCAAATCGGCCTCCTGCGCGTTAGCGGGTAAAGCCAAAGACGACAGCAAAGCCGTCAGCATGAAAAAACTGGCAAATAAAACGCGCATGTTACCCTCCTAAAAGTCGTCGAGGTCGTCAATATCCGGCAAGTCGTCAATATTGGTCTCGCCATTGGCAATCTCGCTGGCGCGATTTTGCTGATACAGACTCCGCACGGTTGCATAGAAATCTACAGAAGAGCGTTCAATCTCGTCAAGCACTGTGAGTGCCTCGGCACGGCTATCAATGCCATCAACTGCATAGCGGCCAATTGCATTTGTCAGATTCCAATCATCTTGATAGGTCATCGGGTCAAACGCCCAATCGACAATCCAACCGCCAAACTCACGTGGGCTGGACGGGCCATAGACCGGCGTGAATAAATATGGCCCCTCGGGCACGCCCCAAATCGCCATTGATTGTCCGAAATCTTCGTCATGTTTCTCAAAGCCGAGCCGTCTTGCAGGGTCAAACAGACCGAATATACCAACCGTGCTGTTAATGCCAAAGCGCAGCCCAGTGGTGCTGGCGCGCTTGCCCTCAAGTTGAAAAATATCATTGGCGAGGGTCACCGGTGAGGCCAGATTATCGAGGAAATTACGCACTGAGCGGCGCACCGGTGACGGGATAACCCGATAGCCTTTAGCGACCGGCTTCAAAACATAATTATCAAGCTGAACATTGACTTTGAACATGAAGCGATTGGCCCGTTCAAGCGGATCATTATTCAACGCCGTGCCCGAACCGGCGCAGCCTGCCAGACCGATGGCAAGGGCAACAATAAGCAGAGTTTGACGATACATGGCGTGTCTTTTCCTTAGAATGCCGACAATCTAGGCCTATTTGCCAACATGTCAAAGGCCACGCAACTGGCCTGCCACAGGCAATGGGCTTGACATATAAAGATATCTTTATATAAATTGTTGATATGGAAACCCTGC
>JAKMCZ010000182.1 GCA_022428185.1 Alphaproteobacteria bacterium
GTCGAAGATGATTGGGAAAGCCCGACTTTGGGCGCTTGGGGGCTTGGTTGGGAGGTTTGGTGCGACGGCATGGAAGTGTCGCAATTTACTTATTTCCAGCAGGTTGGCGGCATTGATTGCGACCCGGTGGCGGGCGAACTGACTTATGGGCTGGAACGTTTGGCAATGTATGTGCAGGGCACGGATAACGGCTTTGAGCTTGATTTCAATGGCCGCACAGATGACAAAGCGGTCAGCTATGGCGACGTCTTTCATCGCAATGAAGTCGAGTTCTCGCATTATAATTTCGAGGCGGCGAATACCGATATTTTGTTCAGACATTTTGAAGATGCCGAAGCCGAATGTCGGCAATTGGTCGAAAAGGGACTGGCCCTGCCTGCCTATGACCAATGCATGAAGGCGAGCCATAATTTTAATTTGCTCGATGCGCGCGGCGTGATTTCGGTCACGGAGCGACAGGCTTATATTGGTCGTGTGCGCGCGCTGGCAAAAGCATGTGCCGAAACATGGTTGTCCAATGGCTGATTTGTTAATCGAGCTTTATTCGGAAGAAATTCCTGCCGGCATGCAAGCAGCGGCGGCAGACCAATTAACGCGCAAGTTGGAGGCGTTTTTGGCCGCGTTTGAGGTCACGGCTGAACAGATTACGTCCTATTACGCGCCGCAGCGCATCGCCCTTTTGGCGACCGGCTTGCCGCAAAACCTGCCCGACCGGAAAGAGCAACGCAAAGGGCCACGCGTCGATGCACCCGAAAAAGCGATTGAGGGTTTCTTGCGCGCCAATGGGCTGGACAGTGCTGATGGCTTGCGTGTGCAGGAAGATAAAAAAGGCGCGTTTTATCTGCTCGACATTGATGAAAAGGGCGGGCCGCTGGCCGATGCGCTGGCGGCATTTATGCCCGGCATGGTTGACGGGTTTCAATGGCCGAAGTCGATGCGTTGGGGCAATGGCAGTCTGCGTTGGGTGCGTCCATTGCGCGCCATTCTCTGCTTGTTTGACGGCGCGACCGTGCCGTTTGAAATTGGCGGGCTGCACAGCGGCAATGTCACTTACGGGCATCGTTTCATCAACCCCGATGCGATAAGCCTCAGCAATGCGCATGATTATGTCGGCGCGTTGGAAAAGGCCAATGTGCTGGTTGATGCGCAAGTGCGTGAGGCGATGATTGTCGAAGGGGCAACCGCATTGGCGGCGCATGTCGATTGCGCGCTGGCCGAAGATGCAAGCCTCATTAGCGAGACGGCAGGACTGGTTGAATGGCCGGTGCCGCTCATCGGCAAAATTGACGCCGCCTTTATGGATGTGCCCGAAGAAGTGTTGATATCGGTGATGCGCACGCATCAGAAATATTTCGCGTTGCGCGATAAGGGCGGCAAACTGGCGCCTTATTTCATCACCATTTCAAATATGGTGACCGAGGATAAAGGCGCGGCGATTATTGCCGGCAATGAGCGTGTGTTGCGCGCGCGCTTGTCTGACGGACGTTTTTTCTGGGACCAAGACCGCAAAGCGACGCTGGAAAGCCGTCTGCCAAGCCTTGAGAAAATCACTTTTCAAGCCAAACTCGGCACGGTCGGTGATAAAACACAGCGTATCGCCAAGCTGGCGGCTTTATTGGCTGATTATGTCGGAGCCGATAAGGACGCGGCCACGCGAGCTGCGCAATTATGTAAGGCCGATTTGACCACCGGCATGGTTTACGAATTTCCTGAATTGCAGGGCATTATGGGAGGCTATTACGCGCAACATGACGGGCTGGGGGATACTGTGGCGCAAGCCATATGCGACCATTACAAACCGTCAGGGCCAAGCGATGACATTCCCGCGACGCCGGAGGGCATGGCGGTGGCTCTCGCCGATAAAATCGACACGCTGGCCGGTTTCTGGTCTATCGATGAGAAGCCGACGGGATCGAAAGACCCATACGCGCTGCGCCGCGCTGCCTTGGGCATCATTCGAATTCTCTTGGAGACCGGAGCAAAAATACCGCTGCGCGAGGTGATGGGCGAGGCATTTAAGCTTTACAAGGCCAAAACACCACCGGTCGATGATTTGCTAGGCTTTATAGCCGACCGCCTGAAAGTGCATTTGCGTGGGCAGGGCATTTCGCACGATGTGGTTAATGCCGTGTTCGCGCTGGGCAGTGATGATGTGGTTGAATTGGCGACGCAGTCGGCGCAGCTCAAAGCGTTTCTCGATACTGAAGACGGGGCTAATTTGAAAACCGCATTTACCCGCGCCAATGGGATTTGCACACAGGCCAAGCATGACGGCGATAAGCCGATCGAAAAATTGCTTACCGCGCCTGAAGAACAAAAACTGCATGGGGCGATTACGGCTTTGGCTGATGATGGCGATATGGACTATGCGGCGCGCTTGGCACAATTGGCGACATTGCGCGCGCCGGTCGATGATTTTTTCGAAGCGGTGATGGTCAATGACGATGATGAAAAAATAAGGCATAATCGCTTATCGCTGCTGCAAGCGCTGATTAAAACCATGCGTCGCGCCGCAGATTTTGATTTGATTGAATAGGATAGCGGCATGACGGACAGTAAATTTGTCTATGCCTTTGCAGACGGGTTTGCCGAGGGCTCGGCAGAAATGTCCGATGTCTTGGGTGGCAAAGGAGCCAATTTGGCCGAAATGTGCCGCATGGGGTTGCGTGTGCCGCCGGGCTTTACCCTGACCAGTCATATTTGCACATTTTACAATTCGAATGAGGGCGCGTTTCCCGATGGCTTGAAAGCCGAGGTCGATGCCGCCATGCAAAAGCTATCCGACGATATGGGGCTTTATTTGGGCGACAAGGAAAAGCCTTTATTGGTCTCAGTGCGCTCGGGCGCGCGCGCCTCCATGCCCGGCATGATGGATACGGTGCTCAATCTTGGCCTCAATGATGTGACGGTGGCGGCATTGGCCGAAAAAACCGGCGATGCAAGGTTTGCATGGGACAGCTATCGTCGCTTTCAGCAAATGTATGGCGATGTGGTGATGGGCATCAGCCATGATTTCTTTGAAGACATTATCGACGATTATAAATTTGAAAATGCGCTATCGCTGGACGCTGATTTGGAAGCTGATGATTGGCAGGATATTTCAGCGCGCTTTGCCGAAATGATTGAGCGCGAGGCCGGAAAGCCGTTTCCGCAAGACCCGCAAGAACAGCTTTGGGGGGCGATTGGCGCGGTGTGTAATAGTTGGAACAATCAGCGCGCCACCACCTATCGACGCCTGCATGATATTCCTGATGAATGGGGCACAGCCGTGACCATTCAATCTATGGTTTTCGGCAATTTGGGCGATAAAAGCGCCACTGGCGTTGCGTTTACGCGCAATCCGTCAACCGGCGAAGATGCGCTTTATGGCGAATATTTGATGAATGCGCAGGGTGAAGATGTGGTGGCGGGCATTAGAACGCCGCTCTATTTGACCAAAGCGGCGCGCGATGCGGCGCAGATGGAAGAGCCGTCATTGGAAGAGGCTCTGCCTGATGTGCATAGCGAATTGGTCGAGGTGTTCAAGCGTCTCGAAACCCATTTCAAAGATATGCAAGATGTCGAATTTACCGTGCAGAACGGGCGCGTGTTTATTTTGCAAGCGCGCGCCGGCAAGCGCACGGTCGAAGCGGCAATAAAAATTGCCGTCGATATGGTGGCCGAGGGCATGATTGATGAGACCGAGGCTTTATTGCGTATCGAGCCCGGTTCGCTGGAACATTTACTGCATCCGACGCTGGACCCGCGCGCGCG
>JAKMCZ010000211.1 GCA_022428185.1 Alphaproteobacteria bacterium
CGCGCGCATCGTCAGAGCCAAGCCCGATATTGAGGCTTTGATAAATGCCGTCGGATACGCCGCCCTTGCGGGGGAAGAAACCATGCGCCAGCCCGTCCAGTGCGGCGTGGGTGTGGGGGGTGAGCGCACTCATGAGCCCAAGTCCGTTTCAAATCCGGACTCAAATCCAGCAAGTGGCGGCATGTCTTCATGCGCCACGGCGAGCACTTTAAACAAGGCCCCCATTTCCTGCGGTGCGGCAAGGCGATGACGCTCACTTTCAATATCGGCTGTGCGCTCGGGGCTGATTTCTTTCAATTGCTGCGCTCGCAAGCTGAGGCCCAGCGCCTCTAAAAACAGTCCTTGCTCGATAATTGGTGCGGCGACCAGCCCCGCCCTTTGGGCGATATGGGCGAGCAACGGGAAATTTACATGCGCGGTGAGGTCAGCCAGCCCCGGTTCAGCCAGCGGATCGACCGGTGCATGACCGCGCAAGGCTTGAAAACTGTCGCCGCTCGCGGGTTCGGTATGGCCGTAATCGATAATCAGCGCGCTGCCGCCATATTTGGCAATATGTTCAGTCACATTTTGCATGGCGTGTTCGACCGCCGCCGCGCTTTCGACAATCACTGCCTCATTAAGCGGGGCCGGCAGGCAAGCGGTTAACGCATCTGAAAACGGCGTGGCCTGTTTGTCGCCCGCTGACAACACCAAACTGTCCCCTTCAGCAGTCACCTCTATCGGACGCCAGCTATCGCCGTCTTTGCGATATTGCTGCACCGGTAGTGCGTCAAAAAATTCATTGGCGATTAATAGGGTCGGCATATCGGGTAAATCGTTCAGCGTGTCATGCCAAACAGCATGCGGCACAAGCTGCTTTTGGGCAGCGCGCAAATGCGGGCTGGTTTCGACAAAATGCACTTGCATGGCAGCAATAAAATCGGGCAGAACGCGCGCCGCGCGCAAAATATCAGCCATTAGCGTGCCGCGCCCCGGCCCTAATTCGGCAAGGCAGAATGGCGCGGGCGCGCCCATACGCTGCCATAAATCAGCCAGCCAAGCGCCCAGCAATTCACCAAACATCTGACTGACTTCGGGCGCGGTGATAAAATCGCCGCCATGCTGCGAACTTTCGCCAAATGGTTGGCGCTGCATGTAATAGCCATGCGTCGGGTCAGCCAGCGCGCGCTGCATATAGTCTTCCAGCCGCATCGGGCCATTGGCTTTTATCTCGTCGAGTAGAATTTTTTTTAGCGGTGTCATTTACGCTTGGTCGCCCAAATAACAAATCCGGCACCGGCCAGCATCATCGGCAAAGACAAGATTTGCCCCATGGTGATGAAATCGAAAACAAAGCCAATATGGGCGTCGGGTTCGCGCACCAATTCGATTAAAAATCGAGATAAACCATAGCCGATGAGAAACAAGCCGGTCAGCAAGCCGGGCTTGGCTAAGGCCTTAAATCGCCAAGCCAGCACATTGAGGATAAGGAGCAATAATGCGCCCTCCATCGCCGCCTCATAAAGCTGGCTCGGATGGCGCGGCAGCGCGCCAGCGCCCGGAAACACGACACCCCAAGAGACATCGGTGACACGACCCCATAATTCGCCATTTATAAAGTTAGCCAGCCGCCCACATAATAAGCCGAAGGGCACGGTGATGGCGACCATATCGCCCAAAGACAGAAGCGGTATTTTGTTTTTTCGGGCGAAATATATCACTGCCAAAATGACCCCTAAGGCGCCGCCGTGAAACGCCATGCCGCCTTGCCAAACCGCCAATGCCGCACCCGGATTGGCGAGATAATAAGGCGCGTTGTAAAACAGCACATAGCCCAGCCGCCCCCCGACAATTACGCCCAGCGTTACCCAAAGCAGCAAATCGTCAATTTGCTCTTCATTCGCCGGTGCGCCGTGCGGCCAAATCTGCGCCTGCTTGGTCAGCAGCACCATATATTTCCAGCCCAGCATCAACCCGCCAATATAAGCCAGCGCATACCAGCGCGGCGCGAACGGCCCGATTTCAAAAATAATGGGGTCGATATTGGGA
>JAKMCZ010000214.1 GCA_022428185.1 Alphaproteobacteria bacterium
CCGCACAGCGCAAAACATAGTTATTGGCGGCGCGGCAGGGGCTTTGCCGCCGGTCATTGGCTGGGCGGCAGCGACCAATTCAATCTCGCTCGAACCGCTGATTTATTTCGCCATTATCTTTTTCTGGACACCGCCGCATTTTTGGGCGCTGGCACTGATAAAAAACCAAGATTATGAGGCGGCCAACGTGCCGATGTTGCCGGTCACCGCAGGGGTGAAGGCAACGCTTCATCAAATTGTGCTGTATGCGTTTGTTTTGTTTGGCATCACGCTTTTACCTTATGCGCTGGGCTATAGCGGTGCATTTTACGCCGCCGGTGCCACTTTATTGGGCGGCATTTTTGTCGCCATGTGCCTCGCTTTATGGCTGACCAATGATAAAAGCCGCAACCGCCTGGCGGGTATGACCTTCGCCTATTCGATTTTCTATTTGTTTTTACTGTTCGTGCTGTTGCCGGCAGATAAGGTGATGGGACTATGAGCGACGAAAATAAAACGGAAAACGGGAATCAAGAAGAAGTTGTCTGGACCGAAGAACTGCTGCGCGAAAGGCGCAAACGCGCCACGATTATGGCGATTGCTTTGCTGGCCTTTATCGCCCTGTTTTTCTGGGTGACGCTGGTTAAACTGGGCGCCAATATCGCCAATCGACCGCTATAAAAGGGCGCAAGAGAAAGCTAATGAGCAAGCCACCCATCACTGAAAACGTCTTAGCCGCCAAAGCCGACCCACGCGCCAATGCTCGCGTTGCGTCGGGGGCTGCGCTGATGGCGGTGATGATGATTGGCGCGGCCTATGCCGCCGTGCCGCTTTATGATTTGTTTTGCCGCGTCACCGGCTATGGCGGCACGACGCAAGTCGCCGCTGCTGCACCGGGCGCAATGGCTGAACGCATGATGACGGTGCGCTTTGATGCCAGCCTGAACCGCAGATTGCCGTGGCGTTTCGAAGCGCCACAAAAGGCCGTTGAATTGCCGATTGGCGAATCAGGTCTGGCTTTTTACACCGCGAAAAATCTGACCGACCGCCGCATCACCGGAACGGCGACCTATAATGTGTCGCCCGACAAGGCCGGTTATTATTTTTCAAAAATCGACTGTTTCTGCTTCACAGAGCAGGTTTTAGAACCGGGACAAAGCGTTGATATGCCGGTCAGCTTCTTTGTTGATCCTGAGATTTTGCCCGACCCAGAAATGGATGATGTCAAAACCATCACTTTGTCCTATACATTCTTCGAA
Source organism: Alphaproteobacteria bacterium (assembly GCA_022428185.1). Lineage (GTDB taxonomy): Bacteria > Pseudomonadota > Alphaproteobacteria > RS24 > RS24 > UBA8337. The sequence continues at coordinate 1,239 of JAKMCZ010000214.1, forward strand.
GCGCCCAATACGGCGCAAAATAACGCGCAGCAAGAGACTGCCACTCCGAAGGGATAATGAGGGGAAAATATTATGGCTGACAGTCACGCAAAACATCATGACTATCATCTGGTCGATCCGAGCCCGTGGCCGGTTGTCGGTTCGATAAGTGTGCTGATTTTGGCAATCGGCGCGGTGCAGTTTTTGCACGATGGATCACCCTGGGTTTTCTCTATCGGCATGCTGGGCGTGCTTTACACCATGCTGGGTTGGTGGCGCGATGTGGTGAAAGAAGCCGATAAGGGCGACCATACGCCGGTCGTTCAATTGCACCATCGCTATGGCATGATTTTATTTATCGCCTCTGAGGTGATGTTCTTTGTGGCTTGGTTCTGGGCCTATTTCGATGCCAGCCTTTACCCGGGTGAGGCCATTCAAGCCTCGCGCACCGAATTGACCGGTGGCGTTTGGCCGCCGCAGGGCATTGAGACCTTTGACCCGTGGCATTTGCCGCTCATCAATACATTGATTTTGCTGACCTCCGGCACGACCGTGACTTGGGCGCACCATGCATTGCAGCATGATGACCGCGAAGGGCTGAAATGGGGTTTGATTTTAACCGTCGCTTTGGGCGCGTTGTTCACCGTGTTTCAGGTCTATGAATATCAGCATGCTGCTTTTGGTTTCTCCGGCCATATTTACGGTGCGACCTTCTTCATGGCGACCGGTTTTCACGGCTTCCATGTGATTGTTGGCACGATATTTCTCGGTGTCTGCTTAATGCGCGCGGTGAATGGGCATTTTTCTTCGCAGCAGCATTTCGGTTTCGAGGCCGCCGCTTGGTATTGGCACTTTGTTGATGTCGTTTGGCTGTTCTTGTTCATCGTTATCTATATTCTGGGTGCCGGTGCGCCGGGCGCTCACTAGCCCGTCGGGCAAAAAGCAATCGGAGCGCAGGGAATGGCAATAGTTCGTTCCCTGCGTTCTTTTTTTCCGGCTGTTATGACGCTTGTGATGTTGGTCGTGCTCCTTACTTTGGGCGCATGGCAGGTCGAAAGGCTGGCGTGGAAAGAAGATTTGCTGGCGCGTATGACCGAGCGCCGCAACGCGCCGCCACTGACCATAAGCAGTAAAACCGATATTGCCGCTTTGCGTCGTGCGCAGCATGATTTTTATCCGGCTAAACTAAAAGGCCGCTTCGGCGAAGAAGTCGTGTTTTGGTTCACCCAAATTGAAAACAAGCCGACCGGCCTGTCGCGCACCGATAGTGCCGGTTATCACATGCTGGTGCCGTTTTACCTGCGCGATGGCAGTGCGCTATTGGTCGACCGGGGTTTTATTCCGCAACGTCTGCTGGATATTCCTGCCCCTCCGCCACCGCAAGGCGCAGTTGTCCTTGATGCGGTATTGCGTTGGCCCGACGGGCGCGGTGCATTTGATAATCAGGATAATCCGGCAAAAAATCTGTTTTATGTGCGCGACCCGAAAGCCATTGGCGCGCATTGGCAGCTTGATTTACCGCCCATGCTGGCCGATGCGGCCACTGCTAATGATAGCTGGCCGCGCGGCGCACAAACGCGTTTTTCTATGCCGAACAATCATTTACAATATGCGGTGACGTGGTTCGGCTTAGCCATTGTGCTTGTGATTGTATCGGGACTGTGGCATGTCCGTTTTCTGAAATCGCGCGATGAAAGTGATGGGGTGTGAAATATATTTCGACCAGAGGCGAAGCCCCGGTTTTGGGTTTTGAAGACGCATTGCTGGCCGGATTGGCGAGCGATGGCGGTCTTTATGTGCCGGAAAGCTGGCCGCGCCTCAGCGAGGCGATGATTGCCGGTTTCGCTGAGAAGAGCTTTGCCGAGATTGCCATTGATGTGCTGCATCCTTTTATGGCTGACGACGTGCCGCGCGAGCGATTGGCTGAGATGGTGCACGAGGCCTATACCGGTTTCGAGCATGATGACGTAACCCCGCTCACTGATTTAGGTGATGGGCATTATTTTTTAGAGCTTTATCACGGGCCGACTTTGGCATTCAAAGATGTGGCGATGCAATTATTGGCCCGATTGATGGATGACGCGTTGGTCAGGCGCGGCGAACGCGCGACCATTGTTGGCGCAACGTCGGGTGATACGGGCGGCGCGGCGATTGAAGCGTTTCGCGCCCGCGACGCGGTCGATGTGTTTATTCTGTTTCCCGATGGCCGCGTATCTGACGTGCAGCGAAAGCAAATGACCACGCCGCGCGAGGCCAATGTGCATACCTTGTCGGTCGGTGGCACATTTGATGATTGCCAGGCATTGGTTAAAGCCATGTTCAACGACGCGCCGTTTCGTAAGGAAATGTCACTGGCTGGTGTCAATTCGATAAACTGGGCGCGGGTGATGGCGCAAATTACATATTATTTTGTAGCTGCCAGCCGACTGGGCGCGCCCAAACATCCAATTGCTTTTTCGGTGCCAACGGGCAATTTCGGCGATATTTTTGCCGGCTATGTGGCGGCGCAAATGGGTTTGCCGATTGCGCAATTAATGATTGCCACCAATGTAAATGATATTCTGGCGCGCACTTTGGCCGATGGTGTGTATCAAACCGATACGGTTGTGGCGACGCAAAGCCCCAGCATGGACATTCAAGTGTCGAGCAATTTCGAACGCCTTTTGTTCGATGTAACGGGCCGCGATGCGTCGCGCGTGCGCGCATTGATGGGCGCACTGACGCAGTCGGGCGGTTTTGAAATGGGCGCTAAAGAGCTTGAATTGACGCGCGCGCTATTTGCTGCGGCGCGAATTGATGAGGCTGAAACGCTGGAGATTATGCGCCGAATTGAAACAGCGCATGGTTTTCAAAATGATCCTCATAGTGCGGTCGGCATCGGTGCGGCTGAAAAAGCAGTGCTGCCCGATGGCGTGCCAATGGTGACATTGGCGACCGCGCATCCGGCGAAGTTTCCAAAAGCGGTGCAACTGGCTTATGCCTCCGATGCCGACACACCGCAACGTGTGCTCGATATGCTCGACTTGCCTGAAAGATTGACACCGGTGGCGAATGATTTGGCAGCAGTTGAAAACGCCATTCGTGAAAAGGTCGGCCTTGCTTAGGCGGCTCAATTTGTGGCTGCTGATTGCGCTGCTGCTGCCCGCAATGGCGCAGGCCACCTCATCTGACCCGCTTCGTTTGAAAGAAGATTTCCGCCTGCTTGAACTGACGACCTATATTCGCGCGGTTGATAATGGTGGGCATGTATTCGCCGTGCAAAATGGTGGCACTGAAGATTTGTCGCTGATTTTGCATCATTTGCCGCAAAACGACTTGGCGGTCGCCCTCGGCCTGCAAGCTGCCGCGCCGCCTCTTTTACGCCTGTTCTCATCTGATGATCGCGAATTTGCCAGCCTGCCCGGTGCGCCTGAAAAACTGACATTTTTGGTTCCGGCAGGGCAGGTGCAGAGCTTTTTCTTGCCGCCAATGGCCGATGCCGCGCGTGCACCGGCGCTTTATCTTTGGTCACCCGATGCGCTCGCCGCTTATGAGAACAGCCGTCAGACATTCCATAGCGCGGTGTTGTTTTTATTATCATTATTGATGCTGCTATCGGTGGCACTGGCTATTTTACGCCGCTCGCGCCGCGCCGCTTATGCGGTGGTGATGGCGGCGGGGCTGATGGTTTTGCTGTTCAGCCTGTGGATGCGCGATGTGCTGCCCGCCAATGAAAGTTTCAGCGGCTTACTGGTCAATCGCCTCGACATTATTCGTGCCGCTTTGGCTATCGGTGCATTGATGAGCGTCGTGGCGCATCTCAATCTGGTGGTCAAACAAATCATCAACCGCAATTATTGGACGCGGGTGATTATCGTCAGCGACATTATTTTGCTGGCTTTTGCCGTGCTTTGGGCGTGGCAGATTTACGAGCCTAACTTTGCCGGTCTGTTATCGGTGGAATTGAGCCAAATGGCACTTGCCATGACCTCAGCCACCTCGCTGCTCGGTGCGATTTTCGTACCCGACAGACGCGCCCGATAAAAGCGTCAATCAGGCTTCGCCGCCGCTCTGGCTGAGCATGGCAAAGTCGATGCCGAGCTTGCCGATAAGCCGTTTATAAAGGGCTGCGACATCGGCATCGAACACATCGGCGGTTTCGGCCTCGACAATCAGCCATGCATTTTCCTGAATTTCATTTTCCAATTGGCCCGGCCCCCAACCGGCATAGCCAAGCACCAGTCGCATGAATTGAGGTCCTTTGCCGTCCGCCGCTTGCACCAGAATATCCAGCCCTTGCGTGACCCCGACCGGGCCTTCTTGCTCGGCTTCTTTCGCGTCATCGATTGAATAGAGCACAAAGCCGTTTTCGGGCTGCACCGGCCCGCCAACGAAAACCGGCAAATTACGCAATCCCGTCTGCATCACGCTATCGGGCAAATTGCTGGCGATTTCGCCAAGCGTCAGGCCGTCGGTTGGCTGATTGACGACAAACCCCATCGCCCCTTCATGGTCATGGGCGAGCATATAAATGACGCCACGTTCGAAGCGCGGGTCGCCCATACCGGGCATGGCGATTAAAAATTGGCCGGCCAAATTAATGTCTTTATCACTGCCGCTCATGGAATGAGTTTAGGCATCACAGAGCGATGAAACAATCGCCTTTCGCGCGAATGGCTCTCGTCTTGTATCAACGAAGCGGGTATAAAGAGGCATGTTTGGGCTTCGCTTATCGGTTTTCTTTGCGGCTTTTTGCGTTCTGATAGCGCCTGCGCGGGCTTTGGTTGACGGCCCGTGGGTGGAAAACGAACCGGCGCGTTATCGCCTGATTGCGGCAGAAGTGGACGGTGCGCCCTATGCGGCGCTGCAAATTGACTTGAAACCGGGCTGGCATACGTATTGGCGTTACCCCGGGGCGAGTGGCTTGGAGCCTGAGTTTGACTTTGCCGACAGTCAAGGCGTGCGCGCACTTGCGCCACTTTTTCCTGCGCCGCGTTTCTTCGATGACGGGGTTGGCGGCTTTAACGGTTATAAAGGCATGGCAGGGTTTGTCTTTCCGCTGATTATGCAACCCAGCGTTGAGCTGAAAATGAGCGGCCTTATCGGTGTGTGCCGCGAGGTATGTGTGCCGATGGATGTCGCCCAAAAGCTGGTTTTCAATCGCGATGGGCTTAAATCCTCGCCGCATAAAGAAACCATTGCGGCGTTATTGAAAGCGCAACCGCAAGAGCCGTCGAAAGATTTGGTCATTCGGTCGGCCAGTTTTGACGGCGTTTCAATTCAATTGGTGGTCAGCGGCAACGCGTTGGACGATGTCTCGGTCATCACCATTCCCGGCCCGCATGATATTATCGGCCAGCCGCGCATTGTCGGGCGCGATAAGGACGCTTTCCTGTTTGAAATTTCTGCGTGGGCAAAACTTGACCAACCGCTGATAGGGCGTAAATTAACTTTTATCGTTAGAGCCGGTGAGCGCGCCATTGAACAAAAAATCCAAGTGCGCGACCACCGTCTACTTCCGCAATAGCCGAAAAGGCAAAAAAGGGGATAATCACATGACCATCAAACCGGGCGATAAGCTTCCCGATGTAACGCTTATGCATTTAACCGATGCCGGACCAACGCCAATTGGCACAGATGAATTATTCGGCGGCAAAACCGTCGCTTTGTTTGCCGTACCCGGGGCGTTTACCCCCACTTGTTCGAACCAGCATTTGCCGGGCTTTATTGAGAAGTCAGAAGAATTGCGGGCCGCCGGTGTCGATACAATTGTCTGCTTGTCAGTTAATGACGCGTTTGTAATGGGCGCATGGGGCAAACAACAAGGCACGGCAGGCAAGGTAATGATGGTCGGCGACGGCAATGCCGAATTTACCGAAAAAATGGGTCTGTCAATGGACGGTTCAGGGTTTGGCATGGGCAAACGCTCAGTGCGCTATTCGATGATAATTCGCGATGGCGTGGTCGAGCAGTTGAATGTTGAAAAAAACCCCGGCCAAGCGGTTGATAGCGGCGCAGAAAATCTACTCAGCCAACTTGGCTAAAGACTAGACGCTCTGAAGATAGGGTGCCATGCCCTGCCGCGCCAACTCATCGGCGCGTTCATTTTCGACGTGTCCGGCATGGCCTCTAACCCATTGCCAATCGATTTTGTGGCGCGCACATTCAGCGTCTAGGGCTTGCCATAAATCGACATTTTTGACCGGCTTTTTGGCGGCGGTTTTCCAGCCGCGCGCTTTCCAGTTTTTTATCCAACTGGTAATGCCGTCTTTCACATAAGTGCTGTCCGTGGTCAGCCTTATGGCACTGCCTTCGGGCAGGCTTTTCAATGCCTCAATCGCCGCCAGCATTTCCATGCGATTATTGGTGGTCGCGGTTTCGCCGCCGGTCAATTCATTTTCGCCGTCAGGGCCGATAATCAGCGCGCCCCAGCCACCCGGGCCGGGATTGCCCGAACACGCGCCATCGGTAAAAATTTCATACATTGCTCAGCCCTCCAATCCGAAATCGGCAGCGCTGGTGACATGGCGATGGAAACGCAGTCGGCGCAGATAGTCGGTCGGGTTTTTCGGTGTCACAAGCGCACCTTCAGGCCGGTTTAGCCAATCATGTAGCCGCGTCGTCAAAAATCGCATGGCGGCGCCTGACGCCAATATCGGCAAAGCGGCGATTTCATCGCGCGACATCGGGCGCACGGATTGATATCCGGCGAGCAGTGCGCGCGCTTTGGTGATGTTGAAATTCACATCGGCTTCAAAGCACCAAGCATTGAGCATAATGGCGAGGTCATAGGCCAGCATGTCGTGACAGGCGAAATAAAAATCGATCAGCCCGCTAACCTTATTGTTTTGAAAAAATACATTATCCGGAAACAAATCGGCATGAATGACCCCTTCGGGTAGGCCTTGCGGCCACGCCGCTTCAATGCGGGTCAACTCCTCGGCCATGAAATCAGCCAAACCGGGACTGGCCTCATCGGCGCGCGCGCGGCTTGCTTCAAACAGCTTGCGCCAGTTATCCGGCCCCTGTTTATTGGCGCGCTCAGTCTCAAATTCAGCACCGGCCAGATGCAATTCGGCCAAAGCCGCGCCAACGGCACGACATTGCGGCGGCTTGGGCGTGATTGTGCTGCGCCCGTCCAGAAAGCTGACCAGGGCCGCAGGACGCGCTGCCAATCGGCTCAATACCGCACCTTGCTTGTTTTCAATCGGGGTCGGGCAGCTAATCCCATTTGATGCCAAATGCTGCATCAGTCCGAGGAAATAGGGCAGGTCATCAGGGTCAACGCCGGTCGCCGTATCCTCATAAATGGTCAAAATATATTGCGGGCCTTCGGTCTCGATGAGGAAATTGCTGTTTTGCACGCCCGCCGCTATTCCCTTAAAGGCGATCAGCTTCGGCAACTCATACTCAGCCATAAACGCGCCCAAAAGTGCTTCATCGATTTTGGTAAAAACCGCCATTTACGCGCTCCGAAGCTCGCGCGGCAGTTTGAAATTGACGCGCTCGTCCAGCCCGTCCATTTCTTCAATGGTCAAATTGAAGCGCGCCGCGAAAGCATCAATAACTTCCAGCGTAATTTCTTCCGGTGCCGACGCTCCGGCAGTCAGGCCGATATGAGCGACAGCGCTGAGGTCCGCCCAGTCAATATCATCTGCACTGCCAATCAGTTCGGCGCGCGGGCAGCCGGCGCGTCGTGCCACTTCGACAAGGCGTTGCGAGTTTGAGCTATTGGGCGCACCGATGACCAGCAAGCAATCGGTTTCAGCCGCCAGCTTTTGGGCTGCTTCCTGCCGATTGGTGGTGGCGTAGCAAATATCGTCCTTATGCGGCTCGGCAATATCGGGAAAGCGCGCTTTCAAAGCGGCGACAATTTCTGCCGTATCGCTGACCGACAGCGTCGTTTGCGTGGCATAGGCCAGCGCGCCCTCCGGCGGGGTCAGATTTCGCGCATCAGATACGCTTTCAATCAGCGTCATAGCACCGTCCGGCACTTGCCCCATCGTGCCAATAACTTCCGGATGACCGGCATGACCGATGAGCAGAATATGGCGTTGATTGTCGAAATGACGCTCGGTTTCAATATGCACTTTTGAGACCAATGGGCAGGTTGCGTCGAGCCAGTTCAGGCCGCGTGCATCAGCCGCTTGGGGCACTGCTTTTGGCACACCATGAGCCGAGAAAATCACCGGTCGGTCGGCCGGCACGTCGTCCAATTCATCGACAAATATCGCACCGAGCTGACGCAAGCGGTCGACGACGCGGCGATTGTGAACGATTTCATGGCGCACATAGACCGGCGCACCGAACTTTTCCAATGCGCGTTCGACAATCAACACAGCCCGATCCACACCGGCGCAAAAGCCGCGCGGTTTGGCAAGTGTCAGCTTCATAGCCGGTCTATCTGGCGTATCGCCGTTTGTCTGGCCTGCCGTATTGACGGACATGGTAATGCCCTTTCTTTACACACATTCGTGAATGTTTTATTGAATGAGCCGCGCGCCGCGTCAAGTTGTTTGGCTTGTTGATTGGTTGCAAGTGCTCGAACAGCGCTCAAAAGGAAAGTCTCATGGCACACAAAACAACAGATAAAGCATCATTGGAACAATCGCGAAGCCGCTCGCGCCATGCGCCCATTATCGTGGTTTGCCTTTCCCTGTTTTTGTCGGCTTGCTTAACGGGCGACATTGACGAAATTATTCAACGCCAATGCCCGCCGGTCGCGATTTTGACGACGGCTGATGTGCTGCCGCTTAATGCCGGAACCGCTGAACTGCAAACGGCGCGTCTGAAATGTTTTATCGACAATGATAATGAAGATGAATTGCTGGCTAAGGTGACACTGAGCGGGCGCGCACAAAGCAAGCAAGAAGCGCCGGTATTTCTGGCTGTGCTGAACGCTGAAGACCGGGTTGTGGCGCGCACGCAGTATAAGGTGAACTTGCCATCGGGGGCTTTTTCAATGACCTTGCCGTCAATAGTATATGGCAAAAAGGGCGGGCGCACGGATTTGCGACTGGCGGTCGGTTTTGTGTTGTCCAAAAACCAATTGGCTGAAAACCGCGCTGCGCTTCGGAAAAAGCTCGGATTGGCAGACTGATACACAGGTGATTTTACCTGCGACTCGATGGGCGTTTGACTCGCCTCGACTCTGTGCTTAACTCTAAAGTGTCAAAAGACCTTCACGGGAGACATCGCCATTATTTGGCGCGGCCGAAGGAGCAACCGCCCTCGGAAACTCTCAGGCAAACGGACCGTGAAGCGATGACACTCTGGAAAGCAGTCGGCCATAGGGCGCGGCTCACCGAAGGGGTAAATCTCTCAGGTTCACGCGACAGAGGAGGGCGAAATCGGAATGGTTCCGATTGCGCTTTTTGGAGTCGTGACAGGGTGAACGCACCACTGACATTAAAGAAAACGCCGTTACATGGCCTGCATGCCGAATTAGGTGCCAAAATGGTGCCATTTGCCGGTTACGATATGCCTGTGCAATATCCGATGGGCGTGATGAAAGAACACGCACATACGCGCGAAAAAGCCGGTTTGTTTGACGTGTCGCATATGGGGCAAGCCAAGCTGACCGCGCATACGGGCGATGCTGCCGCCTTATTTGAAGAACTGGTGCCGGGCGGCATTACCACGCTGAAAGAAGGTCGAATTCGCTACACGCAATTGACCGATGATAAGGGCGGTATCCTCGACGATTTAATGGCGACGCGCTTTGGCGATACGCTTTGGCTGGTGGTCAATGCAGCGTGTAAGGAAAATGATTTTGCGCATATTGCCGAGAAACTTGACGGTCGCGCCAATCTGGAAATCAAAGACCGCGCATTGCTGGCCTTGCAGGGACCGCTGGCTGAGCACGTATTGGCGACGCTGATACCGGGCATTGCCGACACTGTGTTCATGCAGAGCATTTGGAGCACATGGGACGGGGCTGATGTTCTGGTCTCGCGCTGCGGCTATACCGGTGAAGATGGGTTTGAAATTTCGATTGCCAATGATAAAGCGCACGCATTGGCTGAGGCATTGCTTGCGCATGACGATGTTGCGCCAATCGGTTTGGGCGCGCGCGACAGTTTGCGGCTGGAGGCGGGCTTGTGCCTTTACGGCCATGATATTGATATTGAAACGACACCGGCTGAGGCCGATTTATTGTGGTCAGTGCCGAAGCGTCGCCGCGAGGCGGCCGATTTTCCGGGCGGTGTGCGTGTGGTCGCGCAAATTGCCGATGGGGTCGCTAAACAGCGCGTCGGAATTTTGCCTGAAGGCCGCGCTCCGGCGCGCGAAGGCACGGAAATTCAAAATGCGGAAGGTCAACCTATTGGCATCGTGACCAGTGGCGGCTTTGGGCCAAGTTTGGGTGGGCCTTTGGCGATGGGCTATGTGCCGCCAAGCCATGCTGCGACGGGTAGCGAAATTCAACTGATTGTCAGGGGCAAAGCTATGCCGGCGCGGGTCGCCGCCATGCCTTTTGTGCCGCAGAAATATAAAAAGGGGTAATGCGATGAGCAAGAAATTCACCAAAGACCATGAATGGATCAACTTGGAAGGTGATGTCGCCACGGTCGGCATCACCGATTATGCGCAAGGGCAGCTTGGCGATGTGGTGTTTGTCGAAGTGCCGGAGGCGGGCAGGCAAGTATCGAAAGGCGATGATGCGGCGGTGGTCGAAAGCGTCAAAGCGGCCTCTGAGGTTTATGCGCCGGTATCGGGCGAAGTCGTTGAAGGCAATGGCGCGCTCGAAGGCAATCCGGCGCTGGTTAATGAAGATGCCAATAATGATGGTTGGTTTTTCAAAATGAAACTGGCCGATGCGGGTGAGCTTGATGAGTTGATGGATGAAGCCGCCTATGCCGATTATGTGAAGGAGCTGGACTGATGCGATACCTCCCCCTAACCGATGCCGACCGCCAGAGCATGCTGGCGACCATAGGGGTCGGCCAAATTGATGACTTATTCGTCGATGTGCCGGAAGCGGCGCGTCGCGATGACACGTTGGACTTGCCGCGCCATCAGGGCGAAATGCAGGTTGAGCGGCAGCTTTCCGCGATGGCGGCGAAAAACATGACCGCCTCTGCCGTGCCTTTTTTCTGCGGTGCAGGCGCGTATAAGCATCACGTGCCGGCGACGGTTGACCATATTATCCAACGCTCTGAATTCCTGACCAGCTATACGCCGTATCAGCCTGAAATTACGCAAGGCACGCTGCAATATTTATTTGAGTTTCAAACCCAAGTCAGCGAATTGACCGGCCTGCCGGTAGCCAATGCCTCAATGTATGACGGCTCAACCGCGACCGCTGAAGCAGTGCTGATGGCGCACCGCGTAACCCGTAAAAGCCGCGCCGTTTTGTCTGGTCGGCTGCATCCGCATTACGCGGCAGTGATTGAAAACCTTACCGAAATGGGTGGCTTTGACTTGGCGCAAGCCGAGATTACCCCCAACGCGGCTGAAGACCTTATCGCTTTAATTGACGATGAAACCAGTTGCGTTGTTGTGCAGAACCCTGATTTCTTCGGCAATGTTGCCGACTTCACCAAGCTGGCGGCAGCGGTGCAGGCCAAGGGCTGCTTACTGATTGTCGCCGTGCCCGAAGTCGTGTCGCTGGGTCTGTTGAAACGCCCGGGTGACATGGGCGCAGATATTGTGACCGGCGAAGGCCAGTCAATTGGCGGTGGTTTAAATTTCGGCGGGCCCTATGTCGGCCTGTTTGCGGCGCGCGATAAACATATTCGGCAAATGCCCGGTCGCTTGTGCGGCGAGACGGTCGATGCGGACGGGCAGCGCGGCTTTGTGCTGACATTGTCAACGCGCGAGCAACACATTCGCCGCGATAAGGCGACCTCGAATATTTGCACCAATTCGGGGCTGTGTTCGCTGGCCTTTACCGCGCATATGACGTTGCTGGGCGGCAAAGGGTTGCGCCAATTGGCGCAGCTTAACCATGCGCGCGCCGTGCAACTGGCAGATGCGCTAGGGGCCATTGACGGTGTTGAGGTGTTGACCGATGCCTTTTTTAATGAGTTCAGTCTGCGCCTACCGGCCAATGCGGCGGCGGTAGTTGACGCTTTGGCCGACAAAAGTGTGTTGGGCGGGGTGCCGGTGTCGCGCCTTGCGCCCGATGCCGGACTTGACGATGTGCTGCTGGTTGCAGCTACCGAAGCCAATTCAGAAGATGATATTGCCGATTTTGCGACGGCTTTAAGAGAGGTGCTGGCATGAGCGAGAAACAGACATTTACCGGCAATCGCGGCCTGCAATTGGAAGAAGCGCTGATTTTTGAAATCGGCTCGTTTGAAAATTGCGGCGTTGATTTGGAAGATGTGCCGCAGGTTGAGAGCCGATTGGGCGATTGCCAAGCGGTTGGCGATATTGAATTGCCGGGCTTGTCGGAGCCTGAAGCAATGCGTCACTTCGTGCGCTTGAGCCAGAAAAACCATGCCATCGATGCCGGGCTTTATCCGCTCGGCTCTTGCACCATGAAGCATAATCCGCGCCTCAATGAAAAAATGGCGCGCTTGCCGGGCTTTAGCGACATTCACCCGTTGCAGCCGCAAGCCAGTGTGCAAGGCGCATTGGAGTTGATGGACGCATTGGCGCATTGGCTGAAAACGCTAACCGGCATGCCCGAAGTCGCACTGTCACCGAAAGCCGGTGCGCATGGCGAACTGTGTGGCATGATGGCAATCCGCGCCGCGATTGAAGCGAAGGGCGAATTGGCCTCCCGCACGCGTGTGCTGGTTCCGGAATCGGCGCATGGCACCAATCCGGCAACAGCGGCATTATTGGGTTTTAAGGTCGATGAAATTCCGGCCAGCGATGATGGGCGCGTTGACCTTGCTGCGTTTAAGGAAAAACTGGGCGATGATGTCGCCGCCATCATGCTGACCAACCCCAATACATGCGGGTTGTTTGAACGTGACATTATCGAGATTGCCGACGCGCTGCACGAAGCGGGCGGCTATTTTTATTGTGACGGGGCTAATTTTAACGCCATTGTCGGGCGGGTACGCCCCGGCGATTTGGGCGTTGATGCGATGCATATCAATCTGCATAAAACCTTTTCAACCCCGCATGGCGGCGGTGGACCGGGCTCCGGCCCAACAGTTTTGTCAGAGCGTTTGGCTGCTTTCGCGCCGCTGCCCTATGTGGCAACAAGTGAGGACGGTTTGCGTCTGGTTGAAAATAATGGCGATGCCGAGCAGCAACCGTTTGGGCGCATGGTCGCATTTCACGGGCAAATGGGCATGTATGTGCGCGCCCTGTCTTACATGATGAGCCACGGTGCGGACGGTTTGCGGCAAGTCGCTGAAGACGCAGTTTTAAACGCCAATTACGTTTTGGCATCGTTGAAAGAGCATATGACTGCGCCGTTTGAAGGCCCGTGCATGCACGAGGCGTTGTTCGATGACGGGTTTTTGAAAGATACCGGAATCGACACTTTGGATTTTGCCAAAGCGATGATTGATGAGGGCTATCACCCGATGACCATGTATTTCCCGCTTGTGGTGCATGGCGCGATGCTGATAGAGCCGACCGAGACCGAAAGCAAAGGGTCGCTGGATTTGTTTATTGCCACCATGCGCGATTTGGTGCGCGGCGCGAAAGAGGGTGAGACCGAGCGGTTCAAAAATGCGCCCGAGCTTGCGCCACGGCGGCGATTGGACGAAACGCTGGCGGCACGCGCGCCGGTTTTGCGTTGGCAATCGCCAGAGGCCAAACAGGCAGCGGAATAACAGTCGATGCAATTCAGCCTTGAAAGCGCGCGCGGTTGGCCGACGGCGCGTGTCTTTGGGGTTGATGAAGCCGGACGCGGCCCGTGGGCCGGGCCGGTAACGGCGGCGACGATTTGCTTGCCCGCTGATTTTGACCTGCCGGTCAATGACAGCAAGAAACTGACCGAGAAAAAGCGCGAGGTCTTATTCGAACAGCTTATCGCGATGCCGCATGGCATTGGCGCAGCTTCAGTCGCAGAAATCGATCGTCTGAATATTTTGCAAGCGACATTTCTTGCCATGCGTCGCGCCGTTGATGCATTGGCGGCGGATATCGGCATGCCGGCGCATGTGTTGGTCGATGGCAATCGGTTGCCCGACTGGCCCTATCAAGCCGAGGCGATTATTGGCGGTGATGCCGCTGCGCCCAGCATTGCGGCCGCGTCGATTTTAGCCAAAGTCACCCGCGACCGCGAGATGGCGGCATTGGACGCTCAATATCCGGGCTATGGCTGGGCGTCGAACAAAGGATATGGCGCAAAAGCGCATCGCGACGGGCTGGAAAAGTTGGGCGTGACGCCGCATCATCGGCGTTCTTACGCACCGATACAGAAGATTTTGCGGTCTGAAACCGCCTAAACCCCCTATATATAGGGGCTGTGGGGCGAATTGTGGATAGAATAAGCACCGGTTGAATCTTTCCAAGCCATTGGAATCACTTACCTATTGACCTCGGACTCGGCATGACTCATGCTGGCGGCATGAAACAGACACCGCCGCTTGACGTTATTTTGCAGGGCGACTGCATTGATCGGCTTAAAAGCCTGCCCGATGCCAGTGTCGATTTGGTTTTTGCCGACCCGCCTTATAATTTGCAGCTTAAGGGCGATTTGCACCGTCCCGACGCGTCGAAAGTCGATGCGGTGGCCGATGATTGGGATAAATTCGACGACTTCGCCGCTTATGACGCATTTACCCGCCAATGGTTGGGCGAAGCGCGGCGGGTTTTGAAACCGACCGGCACGCTTTGGGTTATCGGCTCGTATCATAATATTTTTCGTGTCGGCGCGGCTCTGCAAGATTTGGGCTATTGGATTTTGAACGACATCATTTGGCGTAAAAGCAATCCGATGCCGAATTTCCGTGGCACCCGCTTTACCAATGCACATGAAACGCTGATTTGGGCATCGCGCGATGAAAACGCCACCGGCTATACCTTTAATTATCAGGCGATGAAAACGCTGAATGATGATGTGCAAATGCGCTCTGATTGGACTTTGCCGATTTGCACCGGCGGTGAGCGGCTGAAAAATGACAGCGGCGCGAAACTGCACCCGACGCAAAAGCCCGAAAGCTTGTTATATCGAATTTTGCTGGCGAGCACGCAGACTGGCGATATTGTGCTCGACCCGTTTTTCGGCACCGGCACAACCGGCGCGGTCGCCAAAAAATTAGGGCGGCATTTTATCGGCATTGAGGCTGAGGCTGATTATGCCGAAGCCGCCATGCAGCGCATCGGTCTTGTCGACAGATTGCCTGACGCCGAATTGGAATTGACGCAAAGCGCCAAAGCACTGCCGCGCGTCGCTTTTGGCACGCTGGTTGAGCGCGGGCTGGTGAAACCGGGCATGCAGCTTTTCGGCCCGGCGCGCGCAGCGCAAAATAAAGCCAGAAAAATCAGCGCGAAAGTGCGGGCCGACGGGTCGGTTAAGCTGGGGGCTGAGAAAAATGCGCCACACGGCAAAGGCCTGAGCGGCAGTATTCATAAAATGGGCGCGGCGGCACAAGGCGCGCCAAGCTGCAATGGCTGGACCTACTGGCATTATAAAGACGGCGAAAAATTAGTGCCGATTGACAATCTGCGCCAAAAAGTGCGCGACGAATTGTAAGTCATCAAATTATGAAACAGATGGTTCGTGCGAGCCCGTCTGGAATCCGGAGGCACTTATGAGCAGCGCAAAAATTCTGACCGAAAAAAGCGGGTCGACCAACATCATCACCATTAATCGCGCCGCCGATGCGCGCAATGCGGTTGACCCCGAAACAGCCGATTTGCTGGAAGCGGCATTTCTGGCGGGCGAGCGCGATGACGACATCGCCGTGCATATTCTGACCGGCGCAGATGGGCATTTTTGCGCCGGTGCCGATTTGAAGGCGGTGGCCGAGGAAACCGGCTTTAAGCGCACCGCCCCGATGGGGCCAAGCTGGCTTGAGCTGACCAAGCCGTCCATCGCGGCGGTTGAAGGCCATGCCGTGGCTGGCGGGTTAGAGCTTTCCGTGTTGTGCGATTTGCGGGTCGCGGCGCGCTCGGCAGTGTTCGGTGTTTATTGTCGCCGCTGGGGGGTGCCGCTAATCGATGGCGGCACGGTGCGTCTGCCGCGCCTTATCGGTCAGTCGCGCGCGATGGATATGATTTTGACAGGCCGTCCGGTCGGGGCTGAGGAAGCCTTGTCCTTCGGTCTCGCCAATCGGCTGGTTGATGATGGCGCGGCGCTGTCAATGGCGCTTGAAATGGCTGAGCAATTGGCGGCGTTTCCGCAAGACTGCATGCGCAATGACCGCTTGAGCGCGATTAAGCAATGGGGTTTACCGCTGCAAGAGGCGTTGCAATTTGAGGCCGAGATTGGCGCAGACAGTTTGCGCGCCGGCGCAACCGATGGCGCCGCCCGCTTCGCCGGTGGCAAAGGCCGCAGCGGCGACTTCGGGGATATTTAGGGGTTTTTCGGTAAAAAAGGCCGGAAATGAGCCATAAACCGCACGCTTGACCTGTACCTGTTTGCTCCGCTAGCCTGTTGGGGTTGTTAACGGAGAAATAAAAAAGTGCCACCACAACTGCGGCAGCTAATCCTAGACGATTAAACATGCTCTCTCTCCTTTTGTTCTTTTTTGGAGCGAAACAAAGCTAGCGAGGGTTTGCGTGCGCGTCAATCGTTGAGTTTCTTTGCCGTTTCAGCCCAACAGCACGGTTTTTGCCACTTTCGTCATTACATTGGGCAGGGCGGCATTGGCGAAATCGCGCGGATGCAGCCAAATATGGTTGCGCGGCTTCCGAAAGCCCTTTGGCGCGGTTTGCGCACACATGGTCAGGGTCAGGCGAAAATGGGTGAACACATGCACCACTTCGCCGTTCAGCCGCGCCCATTGATCGGGCAGGCTGCTCGGTAAATCGGTCTCGTTTTGCGCGTCCCAGCCGGTTGAGGGAAAACACAGCATGCCGCCCAAAAGCCCTTTATCGGGTCGGCGATGCAGCAGCACTTCGCCCTTATTATTCTCCAGCCAATAAACCGTGCCGACGCGCTGCGGTTTGGGTTTTTTTGGCGCACGCTTGGGCAGGGTTTCTTGAATACCTGTTTGGCGGGCAACGCAGATTTCTTGCCACGGGCAAATTAGGCAATTGGGGCGTTTAGGGGTGCATAGGGTCGCGCCTAAATCCATCATCGCTTGCGCAAAATCGCCCGGTCGATGCGCCGATACCAGCGCGGTATTTTTTTCCTTAACTTCCGCTTTCAAGGCGGGCAGAGGGGTTTGCAGCGCATAAAGCCGTGCCAGCACGCGCTCTATATTGCCGTCCACCGGCGCGGCAACGCGGTTAAAGGCGATGGCGGCAATCGCTGCCGCCGTATAGGGGCCGATGCCGGGCAGTTTTAATAAAGCGTCTTCCGTATCGGGAAAACGCCCGTCAAATCGGTCTGTCACAAGGCGGGCGCATTTCAGCAAATTGCGGGCGCGGCTGTAATAGCCAAGCCCTGCCCAAGCCGCCATCACCGCATCGTCTTGCGCCGCCGCCAGGGCCTCAACCGTCGGGAACAGGGTGAGGAATTTTTCAAAATAGGGTTTTACCGTGGTGACGGTGGTTTGCTGCAACATAATCTCTGACAGCCAAACATGGTAAGGCGCAGGCGTGGTGCCGCGCGGCGCGCGCCAGGGCAGGGTGCGGGCATGTTTGTCATACCAATCAAGCAGGGCTGATACGGGGTCAATTGTGGCAGGCATTGTGCTATGCTATCGCAAATGCGCGAATGAGCAAGAAGGAGCAAGCATGGCAAAGCCGCTGCCATTTAATAGAGATGTGCCGCCCACCAAACCGGCGCGTGGCTTTCAGGGTCGCTCGGTCGGGGCGGTGTTGGGTCGCATAATTGCGCCGACGCTGAAAAAACGCGGCTTTCGCCAAATCGATATTCTGGCGCATTGGTCAATGATTGTCGGCCCGCAGCTTGCCGCTTTGTCGTGCCCCGAGCGGATAAATCGTTCCGGTCGGCTGTCGCCCGATGGCGGCGCGGTGCTGACGGTAAAAGTAGAAGGCGCAATGGCGCTGGAAGTTCAGCACATGGCACCGCTGATTTTGGAACGCATCAATCAGCATTATGGCAGCGGGGCGATTACGCGGCTCAATATTGT
The DNA here is from genome assembly GCA_022428185.1 of Alphaproteobacteria bacterium. Classification (GTDB taxonomy): domain Bacteria; phylum Pseudomonadota; class Alphaproteobacteria; order RS24; family RS24; genus UBA8337. Next base: position 19,313 of record JAKMCZ010000214.1, read on the forward strand.
GCAAGGCCCGTTGCCGAATGATTATTTGCTGGCTCAGAAGAAGCGCCAAACACCGCTTAGCGATGTCGAATTGGGTGACGCCGAAGCGCAATTGGACGGATTTGACAGCAGCCGCCTGAAACAGGCTTTGGCGCGACTTGGTGCGCGGGTGAGACGAAAAAGCCGCAGCTAAGGGTTTAAGTTGTCCACAGGCGGATAAAGCGAATGGCGAATAAGCCCATTGTTAAGCTTTTCTAAGATATAATCAGGGACGAAACGCGATTCGGGAGTCTTTTGGTGTCCAAACAAGGTCAAATCATCGCCGCTATTGCAGCACTTGTTCTCATCGGCGCGGTCGCCCTTTTTGCGACCGGTCAAATTGGTAGCGGTGGTGTCTCTTCAAGCACCAATGACGCGATAACCATCGGGCCGGTCGGCGAGACGATGGACGCCACAGCGGCTGATGACGCAGATGATAATGTGAGCAATGAAGATTTGGGCGCGCTGGATACACCCAGCCCGCTTGGCGAAATCGTTTTGGGTGATGCCAATGCGCCGGTGACGATTGTTGAATATTCGTCGCTCACCTGTCCGCATTGCGGCGCGTTTCACCGCGAAGCCTTGCCGGAATTGACCGAAAAATATGTCGATAAAGGGCTGGTCAAGTTTCACTTTCGCCCATTTCCTTTTGACCCTTACGCGACCGCCGGTGCCATGTTGGCGCATTGCGTCAATAAAAATGCCCGTGTCGGCTTTTTGGATTTGATGTTTAAGCGGCAACAAAAATGGATACAGTCCGACCAGCCAATGCAGGCCTTACAAGCAATGGCTCGCCAAGCAGGTCTGTCGGAAAGCGATTTTGTCGTCTGTCTGAAAGACCAAAATCGGCTCGACGGTATTCGTGAAATTCAAACCCGCGCCGCTGAAGAGCTTGGCGTGCGCTCAACCCCGACATTTTTCGTCAATGGTGAGAAGTTGGAAGGCAATCAGCCATTCGCAGCATTTGAAAAGCTGTTAAAGCCAATGCTGGCCGGTGTGGAAGGGGCGCGTTAGATGAAGTTTGACCGTCTGCGCCTGACCGGCTTCAAATCTTTTGTCGAACCGGTCGACCTCGATATTCTGCCCGGCATGACGGGCATTGTCGGCCCCAATGGGTGCGGCAAGTCTAACCTGCTCGAAGCCCTGCGTTGGGTGATGGGCGAGACCTCGTATAAATCAATGCGCGGTGCGGGCATGGAAGATGTGATTTTCTCGGGCACCAATGCGCGACCGGCGCGCAATCATGCCGAAGTTGTGCTGATGCTCGATAATGCGGCGCGCGGGGCAACGGCTGAGTTTAACGATAGTGATAATATTGAAGTGGTGCGCCGTATTGAGCGTGATGCCGGTTCGGCCTATCGCATTAACGGGCGCGATGTGCGCGCGCGCGATGTGCAGCTTATGTTTGCCGATGCGTCGACCGGTTCGCGCTCCAATTCTTTGGTCAAGCAGGGGCAGATTGGCGAAATCATCAATTCCAAGCCGGAGGCGCGGCGACGTATTTTGGAAGAAGCAGCCGGTATTTCCGGGCTTCATTCGCGCCGTCATGAGGCTGAATTGCGGTTGAACAGCGCCGAGCGCAATCTCGAAAAGCTGGAAGAAACCATCACCAATATGGAAACCCAATTGCGCCAATTGAAACGCCAAGCGCGCCAAGCCAGTCGTTATAAAAATATTTCCGGTCAAATCCGAGAAGTTGAAGCGTTGTCGCTACATTTGCGCTGGCAGCAAGCGGTTGATGCGATTGAGCTTTGCGAAACCGAATTGGTCGATGCGCGCAAAGCCGTGTCTGAAACCGGACTGGCAGCGGCGGAGGCGGGCACGGCACAGGCCGATATTCAGGCCGGTCTTCCCGAATTGCGCGATGCGGAAATCGCCGCCGCCTCCGGATTGCGGCGTTTGAAACTCGAGCAGGAAAATCTTGATGTCGAGGCGCAGCGTGCCGAAGAAATGATTGCACGGTTGAAATCGCAAATTGAAACGGTTCTGCAAGATGCCGAGCGTGAAACGCGCACTTTGGCTGATGCAGAAGCGATGTTGACCCGTTTGGCTGAAGAAGAAGCGGAAATTCGCGCCTCGATTTCAGATGATGAGCAAGCCGCCGAAGCTGAAGCGGCTGATGAATTGGCGCAAGCGGTGGCGGCGTTAAGCGCGTCGGAGGCGGCATATGATGAAGCCAATCGCGCCGCAGCCGAATATGCGGCACGCAAGCAGGCATTGGCAGCGACTTTGACGCAAAATGCGCAGCGGCGAGAGAAATTATTGGCCGAACAGACGCAAGCACAAAACCTGCGTGCCGATGTTGAAAACGCTATGGCTGCCGATTTTGACATTGCGGCGCGGCGCAGCGAAATGGAAGAACTGGAAAGAAGTGATGGGCAGGCGAGCCAAGCGTTAAACGATGCCGAGGCGGCCTACCGCAATGCGCGCGAGGCGCAAAGCGCAGCAGCCGAACCGGCGCGAGAGGCGCGCGCGGCGTTGGAACGTCTGGTCGGTGAACGCGCCGCCTTGTCACAGATTTTTGCTCAGCATGACGATACGGCTTATGCCGCATTGGTTGATGATGTGACGGTGACGCATGGCTATGAGACCGCGTTAGGTGCGGCTTTAGGCGATGACCTTGATGCATCGCCTGATGCTGATGCGCCTGCTGCATGGACGCGATTGGGCGCTGAAGCATTGACGCAAACATTACCCGATGGGGTGGAGAGCTTGGCCGCTTTTGTCGCCGGGTCACCGCTTTTGACCCGCGCCCTGTCCCAAGTCGGTTTGGTTGACCGCGCGGCAGGTGACGCTTTGCAAGCCAAGCTTTTGCCCGGTCAGAAACTGGTGACGATGGCCGGCGATTTATGGCGTTGGGACGGTTATAGCCATAAGGCTGAAGCGCAAACCGGCGCAGCCAAACGGTTGGCGCAGCGCGCCCGCCTTGAGGATTTGCAAAGCGAAATTCCTGCCGCCGAGAAAACCGTCGAAGCGGCGATTGCCGCGCAAGACGCGGCGCGCGCCGCCGTTGATGCGGCCAGTAATGCACAAGATGCAGCGCGTCAAACCGCCCGCGAAGCCAATGCCGCGCTGGCTGAAGCACAAAAAATGTTGGCCGAAGCGCAATCATCGGTCGCCGCGCAAAGTGAAAAGCTGAAAGCGCTTGATAGCAGTCTGAAACGCATTGAAGAAGATTTGAGCGAGCTTGATAACGGCGATGAAACAACCGCCACTGAGCTGGAGAATCTTGGTGGGCAGGAAGAATTGTTGCACGCGGTTGAGACGATGCGGCAGAAAATGGAAAAAGTGCGGCTATCGCATGGCGAAAAGCGCGGCGCGTTGGACGGTCTGACCTCACGGCGTGAAGCGCGCGATACGCGTATGCAGCGTTTGACCGATGACAATAATGAATGGACCCAACGCAAGCAGGCGGCGGGCAGTCATATTGATGAATTGGCCGAGCGTCGCGCCGCCGGAGAAAAAGAACTGACCAGCTATGAAGATGTGCCGACCAATCTGGCCGCGCGCCGCGCCAAGCTGGCTGATTTGGTAAGCGAGGCCGAAGCCGGTCGTCAAACAGCGGCAGATGCATTGGCACAAGCGGAAAGCCGTTTGGGCGAAGCTGATACGCGTGCCAAACAAGCGCAAGCGCAAATGGCTGAGGCGCGCGAAAGCCAAGTGCGATTGGAAGCGACGCTGGAGGCCAATCAGCAGCGACTTGACGAGGCGGCGCAACGGGTGCGCGAGGCGTTACAGATAGAGCCCGAACAGGCATTGGCGGCGTCAGGCCATGACCCTGAAAAACCGTTCCCCGAAGCTGAGGCGATGGAAAGCAAGCTTGAGAAATTGCGCCGCGAGCGCGAAAATCTCGGCGGGGTGAATTTGCGGGCGGCTGATGAGGCGGAAGAGATACAACAGCAAATCGATGCGATGACCGCCGAGCATGAGGAACTGACCTCAGCCATCAATAAATTGCGCCACGGCATCGGTCAGCTTAATCGCGAAGGGCGCCAACGGCTATTGGCGGCGTTTGAGACCGTCAACGGCCACTTCAAACGTTTGTTCACGCAATTATTCGGTGGCGGCTCGGCTGAACTGACCTTGACCGAAAGCGATGATCCGCTGCAAGCCGGATTGGAAATCTTAGCCCATCCGCCGGGCAAGAAACCGCAAGTCATGTCGCTGCTTTCGGGCGGTGAACAAGCCTTGACCGCCACGGCGCTCATTTTCGCCGTCTTCTTGACCAATCCGTCACCAATTTGTGTGCTTGATGAGGTTGACGCGCCGCTCGACGATGCCAATGTGGAGCGCTTTTGCAATTTGGTTAAAGAGATTGCCGATGAAACCGGCACGCGTTTCTTGGTCATTACCCACCACGCTTTGACCATGGCGCGCATGGACAGGCTGTTTGGTGTCACGATGCAAGAGCGGGGTGTCAGCCAGCTATTATCGGTTGATTTGACAGTGGCTGAACAATTTGCCGAAAGCGGCCGCGACAAAATCGCGGATAAAGATAATTTAGAAACAAAATCAATAGGTTAGATTGGTGCGGCTTGCTTGACATTGGCGGCGCTTAAAAGTAGATTGCGCCTCATCCGGCGGGCAGAAATGCTGGGTTTTTGGCGGTTTGTTGTGCAAGTTTACTTGCCTTGATAGACCGCTCGAAGGAGACAAAACGATGGCGTCAAAAAAGCATGAGCGCGATCGGTTAGAGGCTCTGGAGAAAAAACTCTCTGCCTCTCGGCAGCGGCATCAGCCTGACGAACAACGCCGCGCCAATGCCAATATGATGGGTCTTGCTTGGCGCTTGACCATAGAAATGTTGGCGGGTATTGGCGTTGGCGGTTTTATCGGCTGGTGGATGGACAAAGTGCTCGGCACGGAGCCCATTTTTATGCTGATATTGCTGGTGCTCGGTATGGGTGCCGGTTTGATGAATTCAGTCCGCACGGTGACAGAGATGCGCCGCAAGCAGGACGCACTGGACGCGGCGCAGAAATCTTCTGCTGCCGAACAAAACGAGGAGTAAAGCGTGGCTGGTAACACAGAAGGTGGCGCAGGTTTGGATCCGATGCACCAGTTTGAGGTGTATCCGATTGTTGAGCTTCCAACGCTGGCAGGTATCGATACCTCGTTTACAAATTCCTCTTTATGGATGTTGCTCGCTGTTGGCCTTTCCGGCCTGTTCTTGCTTACGGCCTCAAGCCGAACGGCATTGGTGCCCGGGCGTTTGCAGTTGATGGGCGAAATGGCATACAGCTTTATTGCCAATATGATTAAAGAAAATGTCGGTACGGAAGGCATGCGTTTCTTCCCGTTTATTTTCTCGCTTTTCATGTTCATTCTATTTTGCAACATGCTCGGCATGCTGCCTTACAGCTTTACCGTGACCAGCCATTTGATTGTCACTTTCGCATTGGCGGCAGTGGTGTTTTGCATGGTCACAGCGGTCGGGTTTATCCGGCACGGTATCGGCTTTTTGAAGCTTTTTGTGCCGTCGGGTATTCCGGTGGTAATGGTGCCGCTTTTGGTGATGATCGAGGTGATTTCATATCTCACCCGTCCGGTCAGCCTGTCGGTGCGTTTGTTCGGCAATATGATGGCTGGACATACAATGTTGAAAATTTTCGGTGGTTTCGTGGTCGGGCTAAGCTCGGCCGGTTTGGTTCCGCTGGCTATTGCGCCTTTTGCGTTGATGGTCGCGTTAACCGGACTGGAATTGCTGATTGCGGGTTTGCAGGCCTATGTGTTTACCATTTTGACCTGCATTTACCTGAACGAAGCCATCCATATGGATCATTAGTCTAACTTTTTTAAAACTAACCGCCCACGGGCATTTTGGAGGTTGAAACCATGGAAGCAGAAGTAGGAAAATATATTGGCGCTGGTATTGCATGTATTGCTTTGGCCGGAGCCGGCATCGGTATCGGAACGATTTTCGGTAATTTCTTGGCAGGCGCATTGCGCAATCCAAGTGCGGCACAAAGCCAGTTCCCGAACTTGCTATTGGGCTTTGCGCTGGCTGAAGCGACCGGTCTGTTTGGCCTGATTATCGCGCTTATCTTGCTGTTTGTTGTCTAAAACCGGAAACGGTTCTAGGCGCAAGGTCGACCTTGTTTCGGCTGTTATAGGAGGCCGCTCATGCCACAGCTAGACCCCAGCACATTCGGCTCGCAGCTTTTTTGGCTGCTTGTGTGTTTTGGTGCACTTTATCTGGTCTTGAGTTTCATCGTCATTCCGCGCATTTCGAAAACATTGGCGACGCGGGCGCAGACGCTTGATGGCGATTTGGCCGAGGCCGAAAAATTGCGCGGTCAGGCCGAAACGGCTTTGAAGGCCTATGAAGATGCGTTGGCCGAAGCGCGTTCGCGCGCTTTGACACTGGCTCAAGAAATGCGCGCTGGCGTTCAAGCCGAGACCGACCGCCAAAAGGCTGAGCTTGATGCCAAGCTGGCTGAGCAAGCGGGCGAAGCCGATGCGGCTTTGGCGAAGGCGCGTGATAATGCAATGGCCGGTCTTAAAGATGCGGCCGGAGATTTGGTCGGCGAGGTGATGCAAGCTATCGGCACGAAAAAAGCCGCTGATGGCGACATTGCCAAAGCCCTCGACAGCGTGGCGGCGGAGTAAGCACAATGTTTGATGAAAGCTTTTTTGTTGCCGTTTCCTTTTTCACTGTTATCGGTGCGTTCATTTATTTGAAATTGCCGAGCAAGCTCATGCAGACGCTGGACGAAAAATCAGCCGAGATTGCCAAAGAGCTTGATGACGCCAAAGCGCTGCGCGCCGAGGCTGAAAAAGTGCTGGCCGATTATGAGGCGCAGCGCAAGCAGGCTGAAACGCAAGCGGAGCAAATAATCGCCGACGCCAAAAACATGGCGGAAAAAACGGCTGCCGAGGCCGGCGAGGCCATGCAAGCGGCGATGGAACGACGCAGCAAACAGGCTGAAGAGAAAATCGCACGGGCTCAAGAATCGCTCGAAAAAGAAGTTCGCGCTGCCATTACCGCGCTGGCAATTGATGCAGCGGCGCATTTGGTGGCCGACGGTATGAGCGATGATATGGCGCAAAAACTGGTTGATGATAATATCGCCGAGCTGGCTGACCGCCTAAATTAGGTGGCAAGGCTTCACGCCTCACTTAAAATCTGACTTTAGCGCGCGCTGATGGGTAGCAAGTCTATGCGTCGGTCTTGTGCCCGATATTGCGGCCAGCTTTCGGCCGCCAAAATACGTTGGCTGTCGGCGCTTTGATAGAGGCGATGGCGGTAAATCCATAAATTAGCCAGCACTTTTTGCACATAATCGCGCGTTTCAGGCGCCGGTATGCTCTCAATAAATAAGAGCGGATCTTTGACATCGCTTAATTCGCGCCGCCAACGCCGCACATTTCCGGGCCCACCATTATAAGCGGCCAGCATATGAACCAGCGATCCGGCGAAATATTTTTCTTCCATCAGCATGGATAAATATTTCTGACCAATCTCAAGATTAAGCTCGGCATTGAGTAATTGGTCGCGCCCGCGTCGGCGATAAAGCGACCAATCGCCGGTCACAAAAGCGGCTGTGCCAGGCATGATTTGCATCAACCCGCGTGCGCCGGCATGCGATTTGGCGCGCGCCTTAAAGCGGCTTTCTTGTCTGATCAATGCCAATAATAGGGCGCGGTCAATTTTGCCATCACCATTGCTATTGCCATTGGTAAGGTCAACGACCGGATAACTGCCCTCGAGCAGCGGTAAGGGCAGGCCATTGGCCGTGCCGCCGCCGAGCCGTGATGAAAGAACCAACTGCACGGCAGGATATTGTTGCTCGCGCGCATAGGTCATCAGGGCGCGTGCCTCGATATCGCTGAGACGTTCTTGCAAATATAATAATTCCAACTCGGCCAATTCTTCTTGCGCCGCCGCTCGCAAGCGCTCGGCCCGACGTATGGCGGGGTGCGCGGCAAATAAATCATCACCGCCCGCATCGGCGCGACGCCAATCGATGGTCACGCCGCCTCGAATATGCTGCATGGATAGCAGGGCATAAAAATTAGGGCCGGTTGCGGCGGCAACACGGAAATGTTCTTCCGCCTTTTTGACCTCGCCGGTCTGCCGCAGGCTGCGCGCGGCCCAATATGAGGCTTTGCCGCGCAAAGTCGCGCTGGCAGATGTGTTGCGCGCCAGCTTTTCAAAATGGGTGATGGCGGTGTCGATGAGGTTGAGGCGATAGGCAGCCAGTCCGGCATGCCAGTCAGCCATTTGCACGTTCTGGCGCGACGGCGTTGCCTCGCGCGCCAGTTTCAAAGCCTCAGGCACTTTGCCTTCAATGTAATAAGACCGCGCAATCAGCGATTTTAGAAAATTGGTTTCGGCGCGACGCAGACGACGGTCTTGCGCGCGCTCGCCAATATATTTCAATGCTTGGGTCGGGCGTTCGCGGCGCACTAAATATTCGACACGTTTTTTTATCCGGCGCGCCGTGCGGGTACGAAATAGGGTCGGCGCGGCACTGGCGCGCTGATTGGCATAAACCCGCGAGGGCGGGCTTTTGGGCATGGAGACGCCGCGCGGTTTGCGCTTTTGCGCCAGCTTGTAAACCCGCCATGCGCCGGGCAGGTCGGCATAGTTTTTCAGCCAGTCGCGTAATTCGGTCCAGCGCGCGCGATACGCGGTCGGGTGCATGTAGCGCTGAAACAAGACATGCCCCATCAATGTGGTATCTTCCAAATCATTAATCAGTCGGTCAGCACGCCCCCATTTGCCGTTTTCTTGCAGACTGAAAATATTCTTATACAAAACCGCATCGGCCAGTTTCACCGGTTTATAATCGGGGCGCGCGAGGGGGGGAGACAGCCCATCTGCCGCGCGCGCAGCAAGGCTGCTCATCAACGCAATCATCAAAGCCGACAGCAAAACCGATATTTTGTTCATCAGTCAGCCAGTCTTGTTTTAAGGCCGCATAAATCTTGCCAATAATCGGATTTGGTCTCAGGGCGGCGCAGCACATAGGCCGGATGCAAAAGCGGCAAAGCCGGAATTGACAAACCATCGGCTTGATAATTTTGCCATTGGCCGCGCAATTTGGTGATGCCGGTCTCGGTTTCGAGCAAGGTCTTGTTGGAAATATTGCCGACCAGCAGCAAAATATCGGGCTTGGCGAGCGCGATATGGCGGGCAATAAACGGCTTGCACAGAGCAATCTCATCAGCCGATGGCGTTCGATTACCCGGCGGTCGCCACGCAATAATATTAGAAATATACAGGTTTTCGGCACGATTAACGCCAATGGCGGCGAGCATGGCATCAAGCAATTGACCTGAGCGCCCGACAAATGGCTTGCCCTCGCGGTCTTCATCGCCGCCCGGCGCTTCGCCGATAAGCATGATTTTCGCTCCTCGGACACCATCGCAAAACACCGTGTTCTTGGCTGTTTTCTTGAGCCCGCAGCCATCAAAATTTTCCATTGCCGTGCGCAAATCATCAAGACCGTCGGCGGCGGCTGCCAGGGCTTGCGTATCGGCATCGGTCGCGGCATTGGCTTGGGCAGGGGCTTCGGGTTTGGCGATGTCGGGTTGCGCCGATGAGGGCGCGGCAATCGCTTCTGCTGCGGCGTCAGCCATTATCGGTGCAGGCGCGGCCTCAGGAACGCTTTCAGGCGTTGAAAAATGGTCAATCGGTGCGTCGGCCAGCATATCGGTGCAGCCCGCCTCAACATGCTGGCGCAGCATGTCAACGATATCAGCGCGTGACAACGAATCGGTCATGAATCCCTCATTTATGCGACGTATCAAAGCACAATCTATTGCTTTATCAAACGACATTGGGTCGCATGGTCTTCCATTTGCACGCAATGGCAGAAAGCACTAGATTAAACCCAATCAAGCGAGGCGCGAGGGATTTGCCCGACCGCACGGATATGGAGCATTTTATGAGCGATTTACCGGTAAATCAGGTTAATGCGCGGCAAGGCTGGTCGCTGGCACCTGAAGAGCGCGAAGGCATGGAATATGATGTCGTGATTGTCGGCGGCGGCCCGGCCGGATTATCGGCGGCCATTCGGTTGAAACAAATGGCGGCTGAAAAAGACCAAGAGGTCTCGGTCTGCGTGTTGGAAAAAGGCTCTGAGATTGGCGCGCATATTCTCTCCGGCGCAGTCATTGATCCGGTCGGTATTGAACGCTTGTTCCCCGATTGGAAAGAAATGGGGGCACCGCTGGAAACCGAAGTAACCGATGATAAGTTTTTGGTGCTGGGTCCGGCGGGTGCGTTTCCACTGCCCAATTTCATGCTGCCGCCTTTGATGAAAAATCATGGCAATTATATTGCCAGCCTCGGCAATGTGGCGCGCTGGTTGGCCGAACAGGCCGAAGCGCTTGGCGTGGAAATCTACCCGGGTTTTGCGGCGGCCGAATTATTATTCGATGAAAACGGCGCTGTGCGCGGCGTGGCGACCGGCGATATGGGTGTCTCCAAAACCGGCGAGAAAAAAGATAGCTGGATGCCGGGCATGGAATTGCTGGCTAAATATACGCTGCTCGGTGAGGGCGTGCGTGGCTCTTTGTCGAAAGCGGCGATTGCCAATTTTGGATTGGATAAAGACAGCGATTATCAAAAATTCGGCATTGGCATTAAGGAATTGTGGCAGGTTGACCCGTCGCAGCACAAACCCGGTTTTGTTCAGCATACGCTGGGCTGGCCGCTCGACAATAAAACCGGCGGCGGATCATGGATGTATCACTTTGGCGATAACTTCGTCTCCATCGGTTTCGTGACGCATTTGAATTATCAAAATCCGCACCTCTCGCCCTATGACGAGTTTCAGCGCTTCAAAATGCATCCGGCCATCAAGCCGGTCTTGGAAGGCGGCAAGCGGGTTTCTTACGGCGCGCGCGCGATTACCGAAGGCGGTTATCAATCCGTGCCGAAATTGGCTTTTGCTGGCGGCGCGCTTATCGGCTGCGCGGCAGGCTTTGTTAATGTGCCGCGCATTAAGGGCAGCCATAACGCAATGGAAACCGGCATTATGGCGGCGGAAGCGGCCTTTGAAGCGGTCACCAGCGGGCGCAGCCATGACGAATTGGTTGCCTATCAAGAAGCTTATGACGGCTCTCGGGTCGCCAAAGAATTGAAAATGGTGCGCAATGTGAAGCCGCTTTTGTCCAAATTTGGCAATTTCATCGGCACGATTTTAGGCGGTACGGAAATGTGGATGCGGACGCTGGGCATTGGCCTGCCGTTCACACTGAGCCATGGCAAGCCTGACCATGCAACGCTCAAAAAAGCCTCTGAATGTAAGCCGATTGATTATCCCAAGCCCGATGGCGAAGTGGCTTTTGACAAATTATCGTCGGTGTTTTTGTCCGCGACTAATCACGAAGAAGACCAGCCGGCTCATTTGACGTTGAAAGACGCTGCCGTGCCGGTTGATGTCAATCTGCCCGACTATGACGAACCGGCGCAACGTTATTGCCCGGCGGGCGTTTATGAGATTGTGCGCGAAGAAGATGGCACGAATCCGCGTCTGCAAATCAATGCACAGAACTGTGTGCACTGTAAAACCTGCGATATTAAATGCCCCAGTCAAAATATTAATTGGGTGGTGCCGGAAGGCGCGGGTGGGCCAAACTATCCGAATATGTAGCCCCGCCTTAAGGTGACATGATGACAAAGCGACATTATCTGCTGATTGGCCTGGCCGCTATTTGTGTTCTGGTTGCTGTTGGTGTGGTCGGCATTTCCCAAAAGGTCGAGGACTTTATCGTTGAGCAAGGCGCAGCCGGAGCCTATCTGGCGGCGCGTCAGGCGACGCGGCTTAACGATTCCGATGCGGCAGGTGATTATTGGGCGCATGCTCTGGTAGCCCGCCCCGAAGACCCGTCGCTGCTGCAATCGGCCATGCAAGCTAAAGTCATGGCCGGTGACTTTGATGAGGGGCTGGATTTTGCCCGTCGTCTTTCTTCGGTTTCGCCGCAAAACCAGCAAGCACATATTTTACTTGCCGTGGCGGCGGTCAAGAAAAAGCAGTTCGATTTGGCGCTTGAGCATGTCGATGCGATGGGCGGGGGTCCGCTAAGCTCGGTATTGGCACCAAATATGCAAATCTGGATTGCGCTGGCGCGCGATGACGAGAAAATGGGTGCGCGCGCGGTCAAACGGTTGGCCCGCGCCAGCCTGTTTGCCGGTGTGCCATTGGTGCAGGCGGCGCGCGCATTAGAGATTAAGGGCAATAATGAAGCCGCTGCCACCCATTACAGCGATGCGGTCCGCTCCGGTTCGGCGCGCTATCTTTATTTTGTGTTATCCTATGGCGCGTTTTTGGAACGCCAAGACGAGGCTGAAAAAGCTGCCAAGCTTTATGATTTTTATCACGGCACGCATTTGGAACATGCCCATGTGACGGCGGCTCAGGAACGCCTGAAAACCGGTGAAAAGCCGCCCCTTAAAACAGACCCCGCCATGGCTCTGGCAGAAGCCTTTGCTGCCATTAGTGAGGCAATGCTGGGTGAAAACCGAATAGATTTGGCGCTTGGTTATTTGCGTTTGGCTGAGCATCTTGATGGTGACAACGAATTAGTGGCCTTTACGTTGGCGCAGCTTTTGGGTCAGCGCGAACGATTTGTCGATGCGGCAGAACAATATGCCACGCTTAACTCTTCGGCTTTGCTTTATGCCGATGCGCAAATTCAACGCGCCCAAATGTTGTTTGCCGCCGGCGCACCCGAAGCTGCCATTGCGGTTTTGCAAAAACAGTTAAAGCAGAAACCCAATGACCGCGATTTGCTGATTTCATTGGGTGATATATATCGCTCCGAGCAGCGCTTTGCCGAGGCTGAGCAATCTTATGACCGTGCGGTCGCACAGATTGACGAGGATGTGGCGCGCGATTGGCATTTATATTTTGCGCGCGGCATGATGCGTGAGCGTCTCGGCGATTGGGACATGGCGGAGATTGACCTGCAACGTGCGCGCCGCCTGTCAAATAATGAACCGCATGTTTTGAACTATCTCGGCTATAGCTGGATTGACCAGGGTTTGTATCTCGATGAGGGGTTGAAAATCATCAAGCAAGCGGTCAAAGAGCAGCCGAAAAACGGCGCGTTTGTCGACAGTTTGGGCTGGGCGCATTACCGCCTCGGCAATTTTGCAACAGCGCTGAAAGTGCTGGAGCGCGCGTCACTGTTGGAGCCGACAGACCCGGTGATAACCGACCATTTGGGTGACGCGTTATGGCGCATGAAGCGCGAAGTGGAAGCGCGTTACCAATGGCGCAAGGCGCTGGCGTTTGACCCGACGCAAGAAGACCGCAGCAAGATTGAAGGTAAATTGCTGACCGGTTTGGGCCCGCCCGAAAAGAAAAAACCGCAAGCGCATATGCCGCGAGGCGGCACGGCGATTTAACCCCCATGCTTCGCGTCTCAGCACCGACCAAGATTAATTTGACGTTGACGGTTTTGGCGCGGCGCGATGATGGCTATCACGAATTGGAAAGCCTTGTTGGGTTTGCCGATATTGGCGACCGCTTATTCATCAGCAAGGCTGAAGAAACCGGCCTTGAGATAACCGGCCCTTTTAGCGCATCGCTGACCGCCGATAAGGATAATTTGGTTTTGAAGGCACTGGCGCAATTAGAAGCGGCCTGCGGCCAAAGCCTACCGAGCCGCATTGTATTGGAAAAGAACCTGCCCGTTGCGGCCGGTTTGGGCGGCGGGTCGGCTGATGCGGCGGCGGCGCTGCGCGGTCTGTGCCGTGCGCATGATATTTCCCTCCCCATCGCTGATATTGCTGCTGCGCTGGGCGCTGATGTGCCGGTTTGTCTAGACAGTGCGCCCGCTATGATGCGCGGCATCGGTCATGACGTGACGCGGCTCGGCGCGCTACCTGCATTCGATATTGTGCTGGTTAATCCGCGCCGCAGCCTGTCGACGGCTGATGTGTTTAACGCGTTGTCGCCGCAAGATTACGGCAGGCTCGAGACTGCGCCTGAAAAAAGCGGCGATTTTGAAACGGCCGGTGAGTTTATCGATTATCTCAAACAGCACGGCAATGATTTGCAAGCAGCCGCATGTCAGCTTGTGCCTGATATTGGTGATTGTCTGGCTGCGCTCAACCAATGCGGTTTTGCCTATAGCGCGATGAGCGGTTCAGGCGCCAGTTGCTTTGGGCTATGCGCGCCGGGCAGTGCGCGCGCCATGACGGCGCGCTATCGGACCTTGCGGGAAAAAGATTGGCTGGTCAGTGGTCGCCTAATAGGCGCGGGCGATACAGAAATCGACCAAGCGGATTAGTGTTTTTTGCACATCATCGGTCTCAAACAGGCCAAGCGCATCTTTTGCCTTATCGCCATAATGGCGCGCCCGTTCGACCGTATCGGCCAGTGAATCGGTTTGGTGCATCAGTTCTAAAGCGTGCGCCAGTCGGTCGGCATCATCATTGGGTTGACCAATGACGTCTTCCCAAAATTGCCGCGCCGCCTTATCGCCGCGATGATAGGCCAGTATGACCGGTAAGGTAACTTTGCCTTCGGCAAAGTCTTCACCGGTGTTTTTGCCGAGCACACGATGGACGCTGCCATAATCAAGCGCATCATCAATCAATTGAAAGGCGATACCCAAATTGCGCCCATAGGCGGTCAGTGCTTTTTGCTCTGCCGCTTTTGTATCGGCAATCACACCGCCGACTTCGGCGGCGGCGGCAAATAAAGCGGCGGTTTTGGCATCGATAATGTCGAGATAGCTGTCTTCGCTGATTTGCGCATTATTCATGGCGGCAAGCTGCATCACCTCGCCCTCGGCAATCACCGCTGCGGCATTGGACAAAATATCCAAAGCGGGCAATGAGCCAGCGGCAACCATCATGCGAAACGCCTGACCGAGCAGAAAATCACCGACCAACACGCTGGCCGGATTGCCCCAAAGATTGCGCGCCGTCGGTTTGCCACGCCGCATGTCGCTGTCATCAACCACATCATCATGCAGCAGCGTCGCCGTATGCATATATTCGACCGCCGCCGCCATTGTAATATGGTCGTCGCCGTCATAGCCCGATAGCCGTGCCGCCGACAGCGTGAGCAGGGGGCGCAATCTTTTGCCGCCCGCACCGATAAGATGGTCGCCAATCTCGGGTATCAGCGCAGCGGCCGATTTCATGTGATTGCTGATCTCAGTCTCGACGCGGCGCAGTTCATCGCCAAACAGCGCCTGTAAATCAGACAGTGCATCGTCGGTGTGGCGGCGGCTCTCGCTAAAATTGATA
>JAKMCZ010000218.1 GCA_022428185.1 Alphaproteobacteria bacterium
GGCGCGATATTGCGCCAACAGCGTGACATTTTCAATGCCATAACGCGATTATTTCCTAAACCTCTGAGGCGTTTACCAAAATTTAGGGCGCGCGCGGGCAAAATGGCTTGTCGCCCAGAGAAGAATAAGAAAATAGAAGAACAATAAGAATGGCGACACCTAAAAAAAGCAGCCTATCAGCCAAAATCGAACACATCATATTACCGCCACATTCACCGACTAAAACAAACTTATGACAAAACGACATTCCTCCTTAACCAAACAAGCCGAGCCGGGCCGTGCTTTATTGCTGGTGCTGCTCGCCATTGTGTTACTCGGCTTCCCTCTCCTCTCAGCCTCGGCTGAAGAATTTGCCAAACCCGATAAAGAGCAGCTCAAGAAAATGCTGACACCGTTGCAATATGCGGTCACGCAGAAAGACAAGACCGAGCCGCCCTACCGCAATCCTTTTTGGGACGAGAAAGCGCCGGGGATTTATGTCGATGTGGTGTCAGGCGAGGCACTGTTTTCATCGCTTGATAAATATGACAGCGGCACCGGTTGGCCGAGCTTTACGCGCCCGCTTGAAGCGCAATCGATTGTCGAGCGCGATGATTGGAAGCTGTTTGTTCGACGCATTGAAGTGCGCTCGAAACTGGCCGATAGCCATTTGGGTCACGTGTTTGAAGATGGCCCGGCCCCGACCGGCCTGCGCTATTGTTTGAATTCTGCCGCTTTGCGTTTCGTGCCTCTGGCTAAAATGGAACAACAGGGCTATGGCAAATATCTGCCCGCATTTGAAAATGCCGGCTTTAATCTCTAGCGCTTAACCGCTGGTTTTGCTGATGCGCGCGACAATCTCGGCGCGCAAATAATCGGGCACTTCCATCGGCAGAAAATGTGTTGTACCGGCAACAATCTCGATTTTCTTATCCAACGTCAAAGCCTCAAAAGGCTGATGAAAATAAGTCGTCGAACCGTGCTCGGCGGTCAATAGCGTGAACGGGACGTTGAGGCGGCGAATAAATTTTTTACAATCCAATTGCGGACCTTTGAAATTGGCGGCCTCCCAATGCGGCGCGCAGGCCAGATGCAACCCGTCATCGCCAGCCTCTAATCCGCCTTCCAAATAGGCATCGAGAAACCCCTCGCCCCAAGAGGCAAACGCCCCGCGACCGGTATAGGCTTTTGTGACCGTGTCGCGGTCGGGCCATATGGCGCGGCGTTTTTTAGCCATTTCTGCCAATTGCGTACCGCCGGTTTTTTTCACCCGCATAATCAGCCGCGCCAAGGGGCCGGTGCGCGGGGTGATAACCGGATCGGCCAAAATCAGCCCGGCGACCAAATCAGGGCGTTGTGCCGCCGCAATCACACTGGCACAGCCGCCCATTGAATGACCGCCAAGCCATATTTTTTTGCCATGCTTGTCGGCCAGATGCTCAGCCAAACCAATCAGGTCGCGCCCATAAATATCCCAACCGGTCATTTCGCGCGGCTCGGCGCGCAGCTTTGTGCGCCCATGTCCGCGCGCGTCCCAAGCATATAGATCAAACTTATCATCCAATGGCGTCAGCAATGGTTCATAAGTGCGCCCGTTAAAACCATTGGCATGCGCCCAATGCAAAACCGGTCGCTCGGACGGCGTATCTTGCCAGTGATAAAGTGAAACTTGGCCCGACGCGTCATGCGGCAGGGACAGCGCGCTGTGTTGAATCATGAATTATCCTTCTTTGCGGGAAATATGCACCGCATTAACAAAAAGGCAAGCCGACACCCCATATGACAAACCTATGACTAAGCTAACCTCTTCGGTTTGCTAGGCAAAAAGGCGATAATATGCTACGGCCAGTTTAGCGTATCCGAAGCTCGAAAGGCGCAAAGCCCGATGCAAATCTATCTGCCCATCGCAGAAATGAGTGCCAATATCATGACCCTTATCGGCATGGGCGGTCTGGTCGGGCTGATGTCCGGCATGTTCGGCGTCGGCGGTGGGTTTTTGATGACCCCGCTATTGATTTTCATTGGCGTGCCTCCGGCGGTTGCCGTTGCCAGTGAGGCCAACCAAATTGTTGCCTCCTCCGTATCAGGCGGTCTTGCCTATTGGCAACGCCGTGCCATCGATATTCCGATGGGGCTGATTTTAATGCTTGGCGGGCTGGCCGGTTCTTATAGCGGGGTGCAGATTTTCAAAGCCTTGCGGGCGCAAGGTCAGGTCGACTTAATCATTTCGCTTTCTTATGTGTTGTTTTTGTCTGTCATTGGTCTGCTGATGCTGCGCGAGAGCATTCAAGCCTTAAATGCGCGCCGCCTCGGCAATCCGGTGCGCGCGCGCCGCCCCGGTCAGCATAGCTGGATTTTAGGTCTGCCGTTCCGCATGCGGTTTCGCCGTTCAAAACTTTACATCAGCGTCATACCGCCAATTATCATCGGCTATTTTGTCGGCATGATGTCAGCCATTATGGGGGTCGGCGGCGGCTTTATTATGGTGCCGGCGATGATTTATATTTTGCGCATGCCGACCAATGTGGTTATTGGCACCTCGCTATTTCAAATCATTTTCGTGACCGCCTCGGTGACGGTGTTTCATGCGGTTGAAAATCAGACTTTAGATATTGTTCTGGCCGTTTTACTTATGGTCGGCGGTGTTATCGGCGCGCAAATCGGTGCCTATCTGGGTCAGCGTTTGCAAGGCGAACAATTACGCGCCCTCTTGGCGTTAATTGTGTTGGCCGTGGGCGCAAGATTATTATTCGATTTGGTGGTCGAGCCGGACGAGCTTTATTCGATGAGCGCGTTGCGCCAACTGTCAGGGTCGGCACCATGAGGCGGCAAGTAAATTCGTTAAGCCGGTTTATCGGCATATTGACCATCGGCTTGTCGGTTAGCGGCCTGTTTTTGCACAGCGCCGCGCGGGCCAATGTCTTGGTTACTGATTTGTCGAAAGACAAAATATCCATTCGCGGCGATTTCGCCGGTGAGACGCTGCTCTTATTCGGCGCGATTGACCCGGCTCCTTATGGGCCGGTTGATGGCGTGGTGGTGGTGCTGCGCGGGCCGGGCGAAAATGTGATTTTGCGCAAAAAACAAAAACGCTTTGGCATCTGGGCCAATCAGCGTGCTTATTCAATGGGGCCGCTGCCCGGGTTTTTGGCGACGGTCAGTTCGGCACCATTGGCTAAGCTGGCACCGCCGGAAGAAAGACGCCAATTGAGCATCGGAGCGGAGCAATTAACCGCCAACCTGCTCAGCGGGCGCGCTGATGAAAACGAGCAAAGCGCCGCTCTGGCAGCCTATGTAAGGCTAAAGCGCAATGATGCGCTGTTTTCAGAAAACCCGTCAGCCGTGGAGATAATTGATGAGCGGTTGTTTCGCGCTGAGATAAACCTACCCGCCGGTATGCCGGTCGGGCGTTATGTGACCGAGTTTTTCGCTTTCAAAAACGGGCGCTTGGTCGGCTACCATACCGGTGAATTGCCAGTTGATATTGTCGGCGCAGGACACACATTAGGCGAAGCAGCGCACAAACAATCGCTGCTTTACGGCCTGTCGGGCGTCGCGTTGGCGGTGTTTATGGGCTGGGGTGTGGCAGCTCTTTTCAGGCGGCGATAATGGACGGATTTTTGGCATCGGCCCTTGCGGCTTTTTTCGGCGGCGCGCTGAGTTTTCTCTCACCCTGCGTATTGCCGCTTGTGCCCGGCTATTTATGTTTCGCCGCCGGTCTGCAATTTTCTGAATTGACCGAGCTTGATGAAAAAGGCCAAGCCACGGCGCGCATTTTGCCCGGTGCGCTGGCTTTTGTCGGTGGTTTTTCAGCCGTCTTTATCGCGCTCGGCGCGGGCGCGGCCGCCATCAACCCGCTGCTGCTCAGCTATCAGAGCGAGCTTGCCTATGTCGCAGGCGCGGCGATTATTTTATTGGGGCTGCATGTCGGCGAGCTTATCCATATTCCGTTTTTGGCTCGCGAGGCGCGGCTGAATGACAATATTTCCGTCGCGCAATCGCGCGCGCCGCTTATCGCTGCCTTTATTATGGGGCTGGCTTTCGCCTTTGGCTGGACGCCGTGCATCGGGCCGATTTTGGCGACCATATTGGCACTGGCAGCAGCGAGTGACAGCTTGGGCGAGGGTGTCACCCTGCTGGCTTTTTATGCGCTCGGCCTCGGTCTGCCTTTCATTTTTGCCGCTTTGGGTGTCGGGCGTTTTCTCGCCGCCAGTCAAAAAGTCAAACGCAATATGGTCTGGGTGACACGCGGCGCAGGCGTGCTCTTGGTCGGCACCGGCGCACTGATTATGGCAGGCAGTCTACAGAGCATTGCCGGTTATATGCTCGACTGGTTTCCGTTCATGGCAACTTTAGGGTAGGCGCGGGTTAGAAACATGACCGGCTTTATCAACCGATTGAAAACCGTGCCGCCTATGGCTCTCTTTTTGGGGCTGATGGGGTTGGTGCCGTTTGTGTTTTGCGGGCTTGGCATTTGGGCGACCGGACTGGGCGATTTGCGCTTTTCGCTGCCCCTCATCGCCATCGCCTATGCTTGTCTGATTGCCAGCTTTTTGGGTGGTGTGCGCTGGGGCGCATCAATGCAAAACAATCAGTCGGAAAAATTGCCGCGCCAGCTTGTCGTTGCCATCATGCCGACATTGGTGGCACTCATCGCCTTCATGCTGGCTTTGCCGCAAGCCTTTACATTATTGATTGTGCTGTTTGTCGCCCAAGCCGTGCTCGATATAAACGCTGTCGAGGCGGGCGATATGGTGGCTTGGTATGCGCCATTGCGGATTGTGTTGAGTATCGTTGCTGCGCTCGCCATGACATCATTGCTGGTTCACACACTGACGCATTAGCCGTATTAGCGGGGTCGATCGGGCAATAGGCGCTGCGGCTCAATGACCGCCAAACGGGCGCGACCCATCAACACGGCCGCATAATCAGTGCCGTCAAACATATCGTCAAACGCCGCATCGCGAACATTCAGACTGCCGGTCAGCGCGCCAAAAGCCGGCAAAATAGCGCGCGTGCCATCATGCACAAAACAACGCCGCCGCAAACTGCGCCCGCGCTGGCGCACTTTGGCGCATGGGTGCAAATGCCCGGCCAACTCGCCCGCCTCAAAACCTTGCGCGCCCGGCCCTCGTGCAATTGGCTCATGGCGCATCACCAAGCCGGTGTCACCTTGCGGGCGGAAAACTGCAACCGCTTTGCCGGGCAGACCGACCGGCGCGCTCGGGTCATGATTGCCGGTCACCCAGACGGTTTCAGCCATCGCCGCCAATCGCGCCAATTCAGCACGGTCGCGCGCCGTCATGCGCGCAGGCCAGTCATCATCATGAAACGCATCGCCCAGTGAGGTAA
>JAKMCZ010000220.1 GCA_022428185.1 Alphaproteobacteria bacterium
GTGTCGCGCATTGCCGGTCTTGTGCAGAGCATGTTGCATCAGGCGCTCGACGCTTATGCCAGCGAAAATGCCGAATTGGCGATGGATGTTTGGGAGCGTGACCGAGAAGTCGATGAGCTTTACACCAGCTTGCATGGCGATTTACTGGCGGTGATTTCAAGCGGCGCCGAACAGGCCAGTGTCAGTTCGCACTTCTTGTTTATTGCAAAAAATATTGAGCGCATTGGCGACCATACCACCGCCGTGGCCGAACAGATTTATTTTCAGGCAAATGGCGAAATGCCGCCCGATGAGCGTCCGAAAGCTGACGCGGCGAGCGGGGGACTTGAAACGAAGGCGTGATAAGACGATATGTCTGCCACTATTTTACTTGTTGATGATGAACCGGCGCAGTTGGAATTGCTGCGCTATAATCTCGAAAAAGCCGGTTTTACGACTTTGCAGGCCGGAAATGGTCGCGCCGCGATTGATTTGGTTGAAGATGCCGACCCCGATTTGGTGATTTTGGATTGGATGATGCCTGAAGCATCGGGCATTGATGTGTGTCGTGAATTGCGCGCCCGTGCGGCGACCCGCCTGTTACCCATTATCATGTTGAGCGCACGCGGCGAAGACGGTGACCGCGCTTTGGGGCTTGATACCGGGGCTGATGATTATATCACCAAGCCATTTTCACCGCGCGAATTGGTGGCGCGGGTCAAGGCGATATTGCGACGCGCGCGCCCGTCTTTGCTGCAAGATGTGATGGAGTTTGAAGGCTTGGTGCTCAATCCTGATACCATGCGCGTTGAGCGCGACGGCGACCGTATCCATTTGGGTCCGAAAGAATTTCGGCTGTTATCGGTTTTGATGGAACGCCCGGAACGGGTTTTCAGCCGTGAGCAATTACTCGATAAGGTTTGGGGGCATGGCATTTATGTCGAAGACCGAACCGTCGATGTGCATATGAGCCGTTTGCGCCGCGCCCTTAATAAGGGCGCTGATGGCAGCGCGCCACGCGCCAATCTTATCCGTACTGTGCGCGGCACCGGCTATTCTCTGTCGCAGATAAGCTGAATGACGAGCCGGATTGCCAACTGGATTATCGGTCGGGTTATTGACAAAAAAGCATCGGTTGCCCAGCATTGCGAGCATGGTCTCTGAAGGGAAAATTAGATGAGCAAAACAGTAGATTTCATTTTTGATTTCGGCAGCCCCAATGCCTATTTCACGCATAAGATTGCGCCGCAGATTGAAGCGCGCACCGGTGCCAAGTTTAATTACATACCCTGTCTTCTCGGCGGTATTTTTAAGGCGACAGGCAATCAAGCGCCGATGATGGCGTTCGGTCATATTGAAAATAAAATGGCTTATGAAGGGCTGGATATGCAGCGCTTTATCGCCCGCCATAAATTGACCGATTACAAATTCAATCCGCATTTTCCGATCAACACATTGATGTTGATGCGCGGTGCGATTGTTGCCGAGCGCGACGGTTTTTTACCGGCCTATATTGACGCGATGGTGGCAGGCGTTTGGGAGCAGGAATTAAAGCTTGATGACCCGGACGTGCTGCACAAAGCCTATGCCGATGCCGGGTTTGATGCCGATATGCTGATGGAAGAAATGGCCAAGCCTGAAATTAAGGCAAAGCTGGCCGAAAACACCGAAGCGGCGGTTACACGCGGCGCATTCGGTATTCCGACGTTTTTTGTCGGTGACGAGATATTTTTCGGCAAAGACCGGCTCGACCAAGTTGAAGAATTGCTCGGCTAAACAAGCTGTCTAATGCAGCGGTGAGCCTTCCAGCGTGATGCGGTGCATTTCGCGACGTGCGCCGTGATAATCGTTCAGCGCATAATGCCAAGTGCAGCGATTGTCCCAAATGGCAATCGACCCTTCAGCCCATTTGAAGCGCGTCGTGTGCTCCATCAGTGTGGCGTGCTGATACAGATAATCCAAAAGCGGCTTGCTCTCATTTGCTGTCCAGCCTTCAAAATGAATGGTGAAACCGGGATTGACATAAAGCGCTTTGCGCCCGCTTTCGGGATGCGTGATGACCACCGGATGCACGGCATCTTGGGTCGCCAAATCGCTATTGCCAAAGCGGTCTTCGAGCGATTTTTTATACTCTGACTGGTCGCCAAATACATGGCGGCTGGAATGAACCGCATTCATGCCTTCAAGGGTTTTTTTCAGCCCGTCTGACAGCGATTCATAGGCTTTATACATGCAGGCAAACAGCGTATCACCGCCAACGGGCGGGGTTTCGCGAGCCAGTAAAATCGAGCCCATAGCAGGGATTTTGTCATAGCTGTGGTCGGTGTGCCAACCGCCGCCAATATTGACGATTTGGTCTTTTTCTTTCACCACGGCAGCGATTTTTTCATAGCCGCTGACCTTCGGGAAAAACCGATTTATGTTGATGTCGCCCCAGCGTTCAGCAAATTCAATATGCTGCTCCGGTGTCATGTTCTGGTTGTGTAAAAACACCAGACCATTGTCGACAAAAGCCTGCTGAATTGACGAAAACTCAGCATCGTTCACCCCATTGCCAATATCAATATTTGACAATTCAACCCCGACACCGCCGGAAACCGGATTTACTTCAACTGCGCTCATGACACCCTCCCCAAATTTTCATCATTATAATGCCGCGTGCGGGGATATGACAAGCACATTGCCGATGATTGCGCCGTCGGCACATCTCGGGAAAACCCCCGCTTGTGGTAATTTTGTGCGTGTTTTTATGGTAAAACTAATAAATCGGCAGTGATTCGATTTTTCACTGTGCTTTTTGGTGTCTGCCCGATTGCGTAAGCGCAAACGGGTCGGCAAACGGGTGTAAACTGTATGAGTAGAGCCGAAGCTTTTCTTGCCGGAGCGGTGCAAATCGCCGGACCCCTATTGCGACGACAAGAGCGCATTGTGGCGGTCAAATTGCACCCTGATGCGGTTTCGGTTTTGCAATTACACCCAACCATAGATGATTGGGAGCTTGATCGGCTGGTTAGCTGGTCGCTCGAAAACGCCATTGGGCGTTCGCCGGTACAAGATAATTTCTCTTATTTGTCGAGCCAGATTTCCGCCGCTGCCGAAGAGGCGGAGGTGGACGGGGTTGATGCCGGTATTTCCATTCCTCATTCGCTGTTCGATGTGCGGACTTTGCAACTGCCTTATATGGAAGATAGCGAGTTAGCTGACGAGGCCGAGGAACCGGAATTTTGGGAAGAATTTGACCCTGAACTGAATAATTTAATGGGCAAGGTGGTGCGCCATCAAATCCTCTATTCCAATGAGGGCGAAGACCGCACTGATGTGATGGTCGCCAGTCTGCCAATCGGCGAGTTGGAACGTTATCGTTCGCTCATGCTCGATGCCAATCTGGTGCCGGTATTTGTCGAGAATGAGTTGTTTTCGCTGGTCAATGGCATTTATGCCCGCATGACCACTGATGAGCGCTTCAAGCCGTTTTTCGTGGTGCATTTATGCCCGGGCAATAATCAAATCATCGCCCATTTTCGCGGCCGCCTCTATATGCACAAAATCAACATCTCCGATTTTGACGAAGCCCTGATGATGGAATTGGAGCGTGTCGAAGAGGTTGAGGGTGATTTTTGGGAAGAGGTTGCCATTCGCGTTAGCGAGCAGATCAAACAGGCCATATCTTTTCTGGTTGAAACCTATGATGTTCAGCGACCCGATAAGATTTTCATGGTTTCGGAATATCGCGAAATAGAAAATTTCTACTTCCTGCTTGATGAGCGACTGGGCACCACACGGGTGGTGATTTACGACGCGATGGAAGATGTCGATGTTCCCAAAGAACATCAAAAATATGTCGACTTCTTTGCCAATCCGTCAATCTTCACCACGGCGGTCGGGCTGGCGACACAAGGTCTTAATGTTGAAGGCCGCGCGCATGGCGACTTGCACAGTCGTCTGGTGTCGATGAACTTTTTGGAAGACGCGCCGCGCATTCGGCGCAACAGACAATTAGCGGCGGTCAATCGCATTTTATCGCTGGCGATTGTCGCGGTGATTTTATTTTCCGGCACAGTGCTGGGCATCAATACGGTGCCGGCCTATCTGCAAACCCGCGAAGCTTCGGCGCAATATAGCGCGGCTGAGGGTGCGGCGCGAGCCGAAAGCCTAAGGCGGCAGGTCAATGAAAAGAAGATGACTGAAATCAACGTTATCATTTCCGATATTCGTAATAATTCGGCCAGTCGCGGTCACGGCATTTTTCTGTCCAAACTGCCGGAACTTTTGCCGCCCGGTGCCGAGTTGCAAAATCTTGAAATTACCGAAGCGAACGGTGTGAAAATATCCGGTTTAGCGCTCGAAAATGCCGATATCAGTCGGCTGAAAAGCAATTTGCGGACGGCCAAATTATTGCGTCGTGACCCGGCGGTTGAAACCTCTAAAGACGGTGATTATTGGCGCTTTTCTATGACGCTCACCCTGTCGAGGATGCAGTGATGGCGGCGCCTTTAATCGACACCAATACGGGGCAAAAGCCGCTATCGCCGCAGGCGCGAAAATTACTGGCCGAATTGTCTGGTGATGGGGCATTGAGCGCCTCATTATCGACCGCGCCTGGCGGTGCCGCATATGACGGCGATGCGCCGGTTTTGCTGACGCCGCATGAGGATAAAAAAGCGTCGGCTTTTGCCGATTTGCTCGACCATATTGATGATGGTGACGGCTCCATATTGGTTGATGAAAAAGCCGCTCTGGCAGTCGCCGAAAAGTATAACACCGAGAAACTGGCGGCCAATAGTGCCTTTGATGAAGATGATTTATTGGACGCGTTTGCCCCTGATAATGATGGCGACCCACAGGCCATTATTGATGATGATTTGGGGGGCGCATCAACGCTGACCGATGCGGAAATTGATGAAGTGCTGGGCGAAGACCCGTTTGGTGAGCTCGATGGGGCGGGCGATGATGAAAAGCAAGGTCGCTTTGCCGGATTGATGAACCGCTTTCGCGCAGGTGCAGGGGGCGTCAAACGCATTATTGGCGTGCGCAATGCCGCCGCCGCTTATGACGCGCAATCGGGCACATCGCTTTTGCCTTTCACCGTTATCCGCGCCGTTATTTTGATTTTGGTGGCGGCCGTACCGCCCGTTGTCAATCTGACTTTTATCCAGCCGCAAATTTCTGACAATAGTCGCAAGCTGACGCAAATTCGTGGCTTTGAGGCGCAAATGGCGGAGAATAAAAAGGTCGCCGATAAAGTCGCCAAGCGGCTATCGGCACTGGAGCAAGATGCCAAAAGGCGGATAGACCGACTGATGCCCAGTGCCGGTTTGGAAACCTTGTTTAACAGCTACATTTCTGCTCTGCAGAAATATGATATCGAATTGCAGGGCTATAATGTGTCGCCCTTAACCGACCGCAAAGTGATAATTGGTCGCCGCGTGCAAGAAGCCAATCTGGTCGAATTGGACCTTGTCGGGCGTTATGATGTCTATGTTGATATTCGCAAAATTTTTGTCGATCAGCTCAAGATTGCGACCGTGGTGACCGAAACGATGACGCCGAAAGAGGGCAGTCCGGAATTACAAATCAAAGCCAGCATGATGGTGCCGACCAAGCGCGATTATGACAATGAGTTGGACGATCCGGCGAAACAAGTGGAGGCGGAGAAATAATGCGTTTTCTATTTGCTATTTTGCTCCTCTTGCCGATTTTTGTAGCCCCCGCTTTGGCGCAGGATACGGCGGCGAAACAGGATATGGCGGCAGCCGACCCGCAAGACCCGTTTGTGCGAGGACTTAAGCGGCTTGACGAGAAATTACGCTTGCAACGCGAGGCCGAGGATTTGGCGCGCCGCGCTTTGCAATTGCAGCGCGAAGCTGAAGCGGGCGCCGAGCAAGACGGTGAGGGCATGGTTGGCGAAGATGGAATGATTATCGAAGAGGAAATCATCATTCCCGCGCCGATTTCTGACCCGGACTTCTTTACGGCCTTTGCGGCGCGCAAATATCGCCTCGACGGGTTGGTTTTATCGCGTCCTTTGAAGCAACCGACCATTCACATATTTGAAGAAGTTCAAAAACCGAAAGGTGGTCAATTATTCTGGTCAGGCCGTGAACGCCGTTGGGTTTATTTGCGCCGAAAGGACGAAACGCTGTCGTCGATTGCCCATAGGCTGGTGATGCAGGGCGAAGATATTTTGGCGATGAATAATGCGCTGCGCGAAAACCAATTGCCCGACCCGATGCGCTTTTACGTCAGCCCGCGTGACAATGGCCCGTTGACGCATATAAGCCTGCGCAGCGATACGCTTGAAAAATTGGCAAAGATTTATGACACGGACGTGCCGCGCTTGCGGGTGCGCAATGATTTGGGCGCAGATGATAAGCTGACCGTCGGCAAGCGTTTTCTCATTCGCGAAAAAGCGATTGATGACAAGCTGGCGCGCATGGCGGTGCCGAAGCCGAAAAAAGTTGATGACAGTAGAGAGTCGATGCCGCGCCAGCCCTATGCGCGGCTCGGTCAATTTGCCGATAAGAAAAAAGCCATGCGCGGAGCGCGCGAATTTTACAACAAATATTATGAGCTTATGGATAGCGACATCTCACTGCGCCGCGAACGTGATGACGCGCAAAAAAGCCAGATGTTTTACAATATGGATATCGGCCCGCTCCGCTCTGTGCGCCATGGCGAGGCCTATTGCGCGCTGTTTCGCAAAGATGACATGCCGTGTCTCGTCGTGTCGCGTGTGCCGGGCCCCGAGCGGGTGCGCAATTTTGACAGTCAGGCAATCATTTCTGTCAGCCCATATGTCTATTTTGACGGCGATGACCCGCTCGATAGCGGTCGCACCGATATTGGCGCGTTGACCAAGCTGGAATATTTCTTAACTGAAGGCCAAGAGCTCGGTAATGCCGATGGCACGATTGCCAAGATTACCAATGACCGCATCATGTTGACCGATGCCAATGGCTATTTGCTGACTTTGCCGTTCAACCGCGTTCCTGAAGTAGACCCTGAGGTGAAACGTCGCGCGGCTGAAGCGGCGCGTCAAGCCGCGATGGCTCAGGCGGCCCAGGCGGCCGGCTCGGCAGCCGGCGCGGCGGGCAATGCCGCAGGCAATGTGAATGTGCCGGGGCCGGGAGACACGGCATTGGGTCAAAAACTGCAAAACAATGAAGCGCAACGCCGCGAAGGCTCTAAAGGATTTATCAAATCACTGGCCGAAAAGCCTAAAAAGGTTGACGAAAAATGACCGGTCTGGTCAACAGATTGGTGATGAGTAAACGATCACGAGTAAGGGTTTGAGTTGATGGTCGATTACACCAAAGACGTGGCCGATCGCGTATTGCGTATTTTGCAGGCCAGCGGTCAAGTCGCTGAAGACAAGATGACCGAAATTATGGTGCAGGCTGAATCGCGCTCGGCGCGCGCGTTGGCGTTGCTCATGCAACCGACGGCTGACCCTGACGATCCGTCCAAGCCGCCGAGCGTGCTGATTGAAGAAGAGATGGTGGTCAATATTTTGTCGCGCGCCTATGCGCTGCGCCGCAAAAATTTAAGTCCCGGCGAGGTGTCACCTGAAGCGTTGGCCTCGCTGCCTCATGAGATGATTGAGCGCGAGCATATTTTACCGTTCGCGCGCGAAGGCCGGTTTTTGCGCGTCGCTACGGTTGACCCGACCAAAGCCACTTTAGCCAATCAGATAAAGGCGCTGAGCAATCAAAATGTCGAGTTCTTTCTGATTAAGCCCAGCGAGTTTCATAACTGTCTCGGCCATGAAGACGTGCAGCAGGCTTTGGGCAAAAAACAGGAAGCAGAAAAAGCCGCCGCTGCGCCTGCCAAAGAAGCCGCCAAGCCGGTGCAGCGCCGACGCTCCAGCTATGACATTGATGACCCCAGCGTGGTGATTAAATTCGTCGATGATATTTTGCACCAATCGGTGATTACCGATACCAGTGATATTCATGTCGAGCCGTATCGTGAAACGGCGCGTATTCGCTTTCGCGTTAACGGCGTGTTGGTGGCGCAAGAGCAGTTCTCAGAGTTTCTGTTCCATAATTATCTCGCCGTGGTGACCCGTCTGAAGATTTTGGCTGATTGCGATATTTCCGAGAAACGTCTGCCGCAAGATGGTGCGATTACCTTTAAAGCGCCCGATGGCGAAGATGTCGATACGCGCTTTAACGTGCTGCCGGGTAAAAATGGTGAGCGCATTTGTATTCGTCTGCTGAAAGGCGACCCGTCCTTGTCGATTGATAAAATCGGTTTCAAAGAAGCCGATTTGCAAAAACTCATCGATGCGATTACCGCCCCGCAGGGCATGGTTCTGGTCACCGGCCCGACCGGTTCGGGCAAGACGACGACGCTTTATGGCGCGCTGCAATATATCAATGATCCGGGCACCAATATTATGACGGCGGAAGATCCGGTTGAATATTATTTGGAAGGTTTGGGACAAACCCAAGCCAATGAAAAAATCGGCCTGTCTTTTTCCTCTATTTTGCGCGCCTTTTTGCGCCAAGATCCGGAAGTTATTCTCGTCGGTGAGATACGCGACCAAGAGACCGTTGAAATTGCTGTGAAGGCGGCACTGACCGGCCATTTGCTGCTATCGACCCTGCACACCAATGATGCGATTGCGACGATTTCGCGGCTGTTGAATATGGGCGTACCAAGTTTCATGATTTCCGCCGCCTTGTCGCTTATCGTGGCGCAACGCCTGGCGCGTAAAAATTGCCCCGACTGCCTGGTGCCTGATGACAGCGCGACGCCCAAAGCATTGGAATATGTCGGTTTCACCGAAGCAGAACTGCAGAGCTTTCAGCCGAAAAAAGGCAGTGGCTG
>JAKMCZ010000230.1 GCA_022428185.1 Alphaproteobacteria bacterium
GTCCTTTACAGTGCAGCCGTGCCGCTTTCGCCGGTCCGAATTCGGATCGCCTCATCGACATTGACTACGAAAATTTTGCCGTCACCGATTTTATCCGTATTGGCGACATCGCGAATGGCGGCACAAGCGGCCTCCACTTGCGCGTCATCGACAACACCTTCGAGACGCATTTTAGGCAGAAAATTAATTTCATACTCAGCGCCACGATAAATTTCGGTTTGGCCTTTTTGGCGACCGAAGCCTTTGGCTTCGGTCGCCGTCATGCCTTCAATACCGGCTGCGGTTAACGCTTCGCGAACGGCATCCAGTTTGAAGGGCTTGATTATGGCAAGGATAAGTTTCATGGGAGGAACCTTGTACTAATCAAGCTTAGAAGCTTGAGCCCCAGCTGACGATGGCGCGTGTATCGTCGCCTTCATCACCTGAGACCGTGAAAGTCATGTCGCCCTTTGACAGCGAGATTGATGTATCTTCATCATCAGGATCTGTGTCGAACGACTCGACGCCGTAATGCAGAGACATAGTCCAGTCATCGGCTAAATCGTAACCATAATCGAGTGAGAGATATGTTCCTTCTTGGGCATCCGCTGCATCGTTTTCAGCGGACATCAGCATGTAGTAGCTAATTCCCAGACCGGCAACGCTTGTGCTGACATAGAAATCAGCAAAGTCCAAATCTGACTCTGCCGTACCAGGGTACATATAGGAGATGTAACCGACTTCCAGCGGATAGCCAGCAATCTCCGAAGAGTAACTTGCATACAAGTCCTGTTCGTAGTTAGCGTCGGCTCCACCGCCACCAAGTGAACCTGTCCACGTTCCAACTGCGAAACCATTACCGAAATCGATATCAATTCCGCCTGACAAACTTGCGTCGCCGCCCGCTTGCGTGTTTCCGCGCCAAATATAATCGGTAGTAGCGCCGACATTGCCAGAAATTTCAGCTGCCGATGCAACACCAGTCAAAGCTGTTCCCGAAACCAGTAAGGCAGCCAGTGTTCGGGTTGTTTTGGTAAATTTAGTCATAATAAACTCCTTTATAGACTTACGCCTACCCACTTTATGCAAGATTCGTGCCAATGCAAAAATGCGGACACAAAACCGAAACCCAACGAAAAAAGGCACCAACTGTCCCATTTTGTCGCAGGTAAACGCCTATTAAATAGGCAGAAGTTTAATTTTTAGGATTTTGCCTATTTAATAGGCTATTATCTGCTTTTCGGCACACCCGCTGCGTCCAGCGCCGCACCCAAACGGCCACTGACAAACAAAAAATACATTTTGAAGTCGCCGAGCAGCGACCAAAGCGGATAGGTGAACGTGGCAGGCCTGTTTTTCTCAATGAAAAAATGACCGACCCAGGCGAAGAAATAGCCAACCAGCGGCATCGCCCAGAGATACACAGCCTCGCCCGAATAAAGTGAATAGGCCAGAATGGCGAAGACCAGCGTGGTGCCGATATAATGCAAGGCGCGACAGACCGGATGGGCGTGTTCGCGCAGATAATACGGAAAAAATGACTTAAAATCGGTCGGCGTATCATTCGCCGCTGCGGCTTTAGCTTCGGTTGGCATGCGAGCACCCTCTCTTTCTTGGTCAATGCTAAGCAAAGCCGCGCCGCTTAGCAATAGACGAGCAGGACACGGGAAAGCGTGATATGCGCGATTGACAGCGTGTCGGTCAAACTGTTCAATACCGCCCATATTGACCAGCTCTGGGAGAAACAAATGAGTGACGCACAAGAAGTAATGATTGATATCGAAGACGGCGTGATGACCATCACCATGAACCGTCCGCAAGCCAAAAATGCCATGAACAAATCCATGTCAGAAGGCATTTCAGCAGCCATTGATCAATTTGAAGCCGATAGCGATATTCGTGTCGCAGTGCTGACCGGCAATGGTGGCACTTTCTGTTCGGGTATGGATTTGAAGGGCTTTCTTGCCGGTGAAACGCCGGTTGTGCCGGGACGTGGCTTTGGCGGTCTCAGCCAATATGTGCCCGCCAAGCCGCTGATTGCGGCAACCGAAGGCTATGCGCTGGCCGGTGGCTTTGAGCTGGTTTTGTCATGCGATATGGTGGTCGCCTCGCGCGCCACAAAATTTGGCCTGCCGGAGGTGAAGCGCTCATTGGTTGCCGGTGCCGGTGGTGTGTTCCGCCTGCCGCAGCAAATCCCCGAACGCATTGCAATGGAAATGGTGATGACGGGCGACCATTATAGCGCCGAGCGCATGTATGAATGTGGGCTGGTTAACGCGCTAACCGATGAAGGCAAAGCGCTGGACGGGGCTAAAGAACTGGCCGCACGCATCGCCGTTAACGGCCCCCTGGCAACAGCCGCGTCGAAGAAAATCATGAAGGAATATAAAACCTGGCCGCATGATGAGATTTGGCAGCGCCAACAAGAAATTATGAATCCGGTGTTTTCTTCTGCCGATGCCATTGAGGGAGCAACGGCCTTTGCCGAAAAACGCGCGCCCGAGTGGAAAGGCAAATAATTTTACCCAACACCAAATGTTAAGGGGCGCTTTTTTGAGCGCCCCTTTTTTTGCTTTCTCGCCAACCGCTTCAGCCGGCAGTTTTAGCTATATTCGGGGCGAGAGCTTATTTGGAAATCGACGTGACTTCGGCGGCAAAACTGCCGCTAATGCTCACCTCATTAGTGCTTGATGTGGTTCTGCTAATGGCAAATGTGCCGCCCGCTTGCACATTTCGATGATCGCCATAAAGCGCGCCATCTACCGTATCATCAAGCAAATTATCGCCCTTAAACTGGCCCGTGGCGTTATCAAGATTGAGAAATACCGTCGGGATATCGTCAAGTTGATAATTCTGCGAGCGGAAATCGGTCAGTCGGAAATTATTGCCCGAGCTGGTCGGATTGGCAAAATCGACATTCATCGCCACCGTGCCATAGCCGGTTTCGTTCAGTGATGAGGTAACCACCGTACCGACCGCATGGCCTTCGAAACTGGCGCGCATGCCGGCAAGGCGCTTCAAAGAATCCGAGCTCAGCGGTTGCCCAATCGCCCAATGGCCTTGATGGCGATAGGTGATATTATTGACCGCTTGATTGGTGAAACTGTCATTTTGCCAAATACCGGTCGCAATGTTGTCGCAAGCACAAAAATCGACACTCGGGTTCACGGTCGCCGCCTCAGCCGCCATATTGCTCAGATTATTGGCGGTGAAATTAATCGTCTGCGATTGCGGCTCATTGTTGAAATTAGTGTTGCGCGTATAACCGGTCAGCACCTGAACCGCGACCTGAAAACTGAAATTATCAAGCGCCAGCAGGTTATTCACATTGCCGCTTGGTTGCATCGTGTCAGCTCTGAATTTATTGGTAAATGTCCGGCGGCTATTATCATCGTAATAGCTGGCGACGCTATCTTTGATATCAGCATCGAAACTGATAAAGACACGATTATCCGATTCGCGCGCAATAAAGCTGCGCCCGCCGCTATGCGACGTGTTATAGGCCTGCCAAATATAAGTTGACGGGGCAAAGGCCGAGGTGCCGGGGTCGCCAAATTGCGTGTCGCCCATAGCGATGCGTTGACCCGACAGGTTCAGTTTCCAAAGATCAAAATCTTCCTCTTTTGACTCGATCTCATCTTCAATCTGCCCGCGCACCAATTCTTCTTCATAAATCGGCTCGGCAATGGGCGGTGCGATATAGACCGGCTTGACCTCACTCGGTTTGTCCGATGCGAAGCTGCCATTGTCAGATGGGCCGGCAGCGCCCGCTTCACTGGTTTTACCGTCATCATTTCCACTGACCGGTATCAGTAAACCGTCTTCAATCACACCGGCTTTGCGCACCGCTTCGCTGATTGATGAAATGCCGGTGGATTTTAGAATATCGCTATCCTCTTTGATGAATTCATCACCCAAGCCGCCGATGAAGGCGGCGCGCCCATAATCGTCAAAATCATCGGCATTGCCGACCTCTTCTTTAGGCAGGGTCGGCACAAACAAGTCGGCCGCATCGCTTTTACGATCTTCCAAACCACTGACCAGACCGACGCGCGCCAAACCGTCATCGCCGGTTATAAGACCCAGTGCTTGTTCGGGTTCAAGACCTCGGGAAATCCAGCCGGTAATCACCTCGTCGGTCAGGCTGGTTTGACCATCGGGCAAATCAAACGCGACTTTCGCTTCATCGGAAACCTTATAGTCAATCAATTGACCCGAACCGGTGTCACCGATAATGATTTCCGGCAGCAAGACACCCGCCGTTTCGTCTTTCAGCGACGCCTTGAGCGCATCGCGCGTGGATAAGGCACCGCCAATGGATACCAAATCGTCGAGCTTTCTGGCTTTCAAATCGCTCGGCAAGGTTACGCTATTGGCCGAGGCCAGACGTTCAATCGAATTAATCGCATCATCGCGCACAATATCGGCAGACACGACACGCGTCACTTCAGCCGAGTAAATGGCGCGCGCAATATCGCTGCCAACGACACGCGTGGTGCTTTTCGTATCCAAAGCCCCAACCGATAGCAAAAGCCGGTCGGCGGCGCGGTCTTTGATAATCGATTCGCTGGGCGATTTCCGCTCGAGACGCGAGGAGCGGACAACCATGAGAGGGTCCAAACGATCGGTGATTTTCAAAGCCCCA
Organism: Alphaproteobacteria bacterium; assembly: GCA_022428185.1. Classification (GTDB taxonomy): domain Bacteria; phylum Pseudomonadota; class Alphaproteobacteria; order RS24; family RS24; genus UBA8337. The sequence continues at coordinate 4,625 of JAKMCZ010000230.1, forward strand.
TCGCTGCCGATTTCCAATTGTCCCAACTCGAACAATCGGGCGATTGTTTCGTCATTTTCGAGCGCCGACCGGCTGGACGCGATATTGGTTTTGAACGCGCCCTCATCGCTCAAAAGTGTCGGCTCAACATAGTTAAACTCTTCCAGCGTCACCTGGCTGACGATTTTTTCGTCAATCGATTGAGCGTCTTGCTCAATCGCAAAGGCGGTGGCCGGAATCTCGGTGGAGGGAACCAAAAGCCCGTCCTCGCTAACGGTCAAATAACCGGCTTCGAACATTTCGCGCGCCGTCGGGTCGACTTCGAGCATTTTTTCGGTCGGGACAATCTCGCCTTGCTCGGTTACCACCAAGGCACCCTCATTAATCATCTCAGCCGCTTGCGGGTCAATCACGGTCAGCTCGTTACTGGCTTTGATATTACCCTCAGCGTCAATCTCGATAAGCCCGGCTTCCACAGGATTGTCGATAAGGACATCGCCGGTCACCTCTTGCCCATCATCGGCTTTATCTGCCGCCTGTTCGGTTTGAACTTCGACTTGTGCGTCGCTGGTTTCTGCCTCAGTCGTTTGCGCCTCGGTTTGTGTTTCGGTTGTCGCCGCATCATCAACCGTCGTTTGTGAAGCGGCCTCATCAGAAGCCGCGCCCGTGTCATCGCTCGATTGGTCGGTCGCGGCTTGGTTTTCTTTGGCCTCTTCATCGAGCTCCGATTTCACTTCCTCGATGGACACAAAACGGGTTGATACCGCGCCATCTGCCGCGCGCTCAATCTGGGTGCCGATGCGATCGGTCTCAAACAGACCTTCCGGTGTTTGCACCGATAGGCGGCCATGAACCAATTCAGCCAGCAATTTGCCGTCGGATTGAATCGCGATTTTGGCGATGCCGCCGCGAATACCGACCGTCGCTTCACCGGCATTGAATTTTACCTGATCAGCACGCTTCGACAGCACACCGCCGATAAACCGCATCGATCCTTTTTCGACGCGTGCGCCTAAATTACCGGTCAATTGCGCTCTATCGAAAACAAACTCATCGACAATGATGCGCGATGACGGGCCGATATTCATGCTCGACCCGTCGATAAACAACACTTGGGTTCGACCGCGCTTGCCGGTTTCAATCAGCACATCTTGGTCAACATTCTCGCCGACCGTAATGGTTTTCAAAGCCTCTTTCGTGTCACCCATTGCCGCTTGGGGAATAACCGCCGCCGTTACGCCGACATTGACACGTGCAGTTGCCGGAGCAGCCAAAGGCGCTTGCAGCAAAGCCAACATGGCGGTTGCGGTGACAATATTTTTCAGACCACCCGTGTTAACTGAAAATAATCCACTCATTGGAAACTCCTCGAAAAATTCAAAGACCCGGATAAATCATCATATTTGCTGCCGGGGATATTGCTGTCGCGATCGACATAATTGACGCCAAAATTGACGCCGATACCGAAAAACACGCGGCTCAAAGAGACACCGAGCGATAAATCCTTGTCATGGCGTCTTTCTTCAATTTGCGGAAAGCCGGGTGGTGCGGGTTGAAACCCGTCGCGCTTGCTTTCGCGCCAACCGAGATTGCCGCCAAATGAAAACGCGCCCAAAGGACGGCTATGCGACAGGGTGAAATGACCGCCTTCCATATTCTCAAAATCGTCTTGCGTGTCGGTTTTGTCGAGCTTCAAGCCAAGCGAGCTATAGCCGCCATTTTGATGCACGTGACCGAACGAGAAGCCGATATTATAGCGCCCGCCATCTCTGATTTCATCAGTGTCATTTTTGTGGGTTTTCTCGGCCGCTTCAAAACTCAGTGCTACTGGTCGGCGCGGCGAGTAATAGCCGTTCAAGGCCAGCCCTATTGCCACCGTGGAAGAAAAACCGTCTTCGGTAAACGTATCGAGCACGCTGGCTGAAAAATAAGGGTCGATAGAAATTGGTTGTTTGCCGCGCCGATTGACCGGCAGCGCAAATCCGGTGCGCAAACTGGTGACACCGATATTCAGCGTCTCCAAATCATCGCTCGCTTGGCGACTGGCATAATGATTTATGCTGGCATTAAAACGTCGCTCAGTCAGCCCGCTCAGTTCGCGACTGTAAGAAAACGCAATGCTGGTTGTCGCCGCGCCGTCCGAATTGGGCTCATTATTGGCGTAATAATCTTGCAACAGGCCCTCAATATAAGCGTCGCGTACCGCCCAGGGCGGTGAAAATGTTTCGCGTAAATTATTCTCTTCGATCAAATCATTGCGTTCGGCTTTGGTGACCGCATTAGAACTGTGTTTGATGCCAAGACTGACCGAGCCGGCAAAACTGCCGCGCGCTCCGGCTTTGCGGGTTTTAGCCAGTAAGACCTCCGTGCGTTGGCGCGCTTCGGGGGGTAAATCTGCGGCTTCCAAAACTTGAAGGAAATAGGCCTCAGCCAATTCCGGCGCTTCGAGGCGCAAATACAACATGCCCAATTCAAGGCGGATAAGCGGCAAGTCGGTGCGCCCGATCAGCAAGCGTTCCAGCGCCGCCACCGCCGCCTCGAAATCTTCCAATTCAATCGCGCGGCGCGCAAAAGCCAAATTCAGCTCAATGTCGGCGGGCGTTGCCAAAACCTTTTGAAACATCGGGTCGAGCGCCGCAGAGCCCGGACCACGCAATAAGGTTTGCGCATGATTATTCGTCACACTGACAAACAAAAACAACGCAGACGCGATAATTACCTTGCACAAACGCATAGTTAAAACAGACACTCCCCTAGTCCGTTTGGTTTAGCACTAATTTTGATGACAGGCCAATATCTTACCTTTAGTTTGATGCCGGTGAGTGGGGGTCGCTAACAAGCGGTCTTTTTGGGAGTCATTCGTAAGTCGAGGAAAGTCCATGTTGCGTGAAATTTTTGACGGGCGCATTGCGTCGTTTTTTATAATGCTTGGTGTAAGCAGCTTTTGTTTGACCGGCCTCGTCGCCGCCAATCCGGCAATCGGGGTCACCGCCGCGCTGCGCGGCGAAGTGGTGCGCACGGCCTCTTTCAGCAATACCGCCGCCATCGGACAAATGTCATCAGGTCAGCAGGTATTTCTGGGCGATGATATCAAAGTCGGCAAGCGCGGACGCTTACAAGTCATGCTGCTCGATGAAACGATTTTCACCCTCGGCGCCAATTCGGTGATGCGGATTGACGAATTTGTTTTTGACCCGACAGATGGCGCCAATAATAGCCTGTCGACGACCATCAAACAGGGTGCATTTCGCTTCGTATCTGGACAAGTGGCGCGCAATAAGAGCGACGCGATGACGGTAAAATTACCTGCCGCAACGATTGGTGTGCGCGGCACATCGGTCGCCGGTGAAGTTGATGAAAACGGCGCGGCGCAAGTAATTTTGCTGGGCCCGGCCCCGGATAACAGTTTGGGCCTACCGGCTGGCGCAATTAATGTCGCCAATGAGGCCGGTGTGGTGGATATTACCCGGCCCGGTTTTGTGACCGAAATCACCAATGCCGCCTTGCCACCCGCACCGCCCCAGCAGGCAACAGCGGCGCAAATTCGCCAGCTCGAACAGGCCTTGTCCGAAGAAGCCGTGTCTGAGCTTGCCGAAGGGCTGGGCGTGGAAAGCACTGAAATTGTCGTGCAACAGGGTGATGACAGCGATGGCGACGGTCAGCTTGACCGTTTTGCCGCCAATGAAAATCTCTCCAAAGCCATTTTATCGGCCACCGGCGAAGATGGCGGTGTGACCAATGATGCAGAATTGCTTGATCAAGTCGTCTCAACCCTGTTTGGCGACCAATTAAACACACTGTCGACTGATGAGCGCGCCGATATGATGCGTGGCGTCAATCTGGGCGAAGATGCCGGCAATTTGCTGGCCGGCGACTTTAACTATCTCGGCCCGACCACGCTTTCCGATTTGGCAAGCTTCGGCCCCAATGGCAGCGTCACCTTTACCGGTTCCAATGCGACAATGACCGATTTGAGCGATGAAAATGTCGGCACGTTTTCGATGACCCAGATTTGGGACTTTGCCAGCGATTCGGTTAGCACGTCGATTGGCGGCAATTTTGATATGAGTGGCGGCGATTTGGGCCGCGTCGTCGGCACATTCGACCCCAATGAGGTGCAACGGGTTCGGTTTGACGAAGCGCGCGGCGCGGCGATGGCCGGAGCGAGTATTAGCTTCTCCTCATTTCAAGGCAATGAAACGGAAGCTTCGTTCAACGCATCGGTCGGCGGCTCTGTTTACGACCGCAACGAAAATGTCGTGATAGCCGGTGAAACCTATACCTATTTCCCGGCCGGAACCGAGCTGATGAGCGCTCCACCGGGCATGGTAAATGCGATTGTCGACTCGGAGGATAATGTGTCGGCCTTTGCAACGCTGAGCAACACGACGCAGAGCGCACTTGAAAGCAATTCAAATTCGGAACTGAGTTTTCATGTCAATATCAATGTTAACAGCTTCCTGTCTAATGTTGACCGCAAAGACGGGGCCATCAGCACCGCCTCGGTTGGTGAAGGCATGGTCGATATTCGGGTTATGTCCGACACGATGAACGGCGACGAGCCGACACTGGTCAATAAGGCTCAAGGGTCGATTTTTGCCATGAAGCGCACGGTTGCGGAGTAGTATCATGAAGCATCTTGTTCTCAGTGGCCTGCTTATCGCCGCCATTTGCGCCCTGCCCGCACAGGCGGAAATTTCATATACCGATATACTGGCCGACCCTGACAATCCGTCCCTCAACCAGCAATTTGCCCGCGAGCGACTGGCCGCCGGTGACGCCAAAGCGGCGCTGGCAGCGGTTGAGCGTGTGCTGGTTGCCGAGCCGACCAATTTGGGGGCTAGGCTTTTTCGCGCCGAGGTGTTGGCTGCTTTGGGTGCCGATTTGCAAGCGGAAGGCGAATTGCGGGCGCTGGCCGGACTGCCCCTACCCGACACCACCAAACAGCGCGTGCGCCAATTACGCGCGCGCATTGAAAAGCGCAAAAAGCGTTTAAGCTTTCAGACCAATTTATCATTGGGCTATACGGAAAATGACAATGCCGGTAATTGGCCGTCTGATAATACGGTTTTGCTGAATGGCGAACCCTTGCCGACCAGCGGCACCAATGCTTATGAGCTGACCTTAATCGATGGCACATCCAGCAGCGCACCGGTAGAAGACGACGCATTGAGCCAAGCCTTTGCCGTGACCGGCAGATATGATTTGGGTAGCGAGAACTGGCGGTCGGTTTTCGTCTCAACCGGTTTAAACAGCAATAATGGCGGCGATAGCGGCTTTTTGGACGGCGAAACCGGTAATTTTTCCGCCGGACTGGTTTACAAACATCGTCGATTCACCGTCATACCGCGTTTGAGCCATGCGCAAATTGACAATGATTATGAACAACGACTGGGCAATTATGCCATTCATGGCGGCAGTTTGATGACGCAATATCAAGCGGGCAGTAGAAATCGTATCACGCTGTCTGTTGGGCAAACCAATTTGCGGTTTGAGGGCGATAAAAAGAGCAATAATACCGACACGCTATCCGGATCATTTGGTTGGGAGAGCCAAGTCGGGCGTCGTCTGGTCGTCAATTTGGGCAGCTTTTATCAAGATGTCGATGCGCGCACCAATGCCGATTTGGACAAAAAACTGAGTGGCTCAAATCTGAGCTTGCGATTGGCTATTGCGCGCGGTCAGTTTCTCACTATTGGCGGGTCTTCGGTTGAGACCGAACATGACAATTTCTATTCGCAATCCTTCAACCCTGCGAGCGAGACCGCTCAAAACGGCACGACGCGCGAAGATGATATTACCGGCAGCAATATCTCTTACCTGCTTATGGGTAATGCGCTATCGCCGACTTTGCGCAATGTGTTTTTCTCGTTCAATCATCAAAATACCGAAATCGACAGTAATATTGTCGGCTTCAGTCAAGAGCGCAGCATTCTCTCAGCGCGGGTTAATTTCACTTACGCGTTTTAAGCGAGGCCGCACCTAAACACGCAATAGCGGGCTGAAAAAACTCAGCCAGACGGCGATGGTGATGGCGGATAACACCGTGGTGGTAACAATCGCGCTCGCCGCCTCGGCCTCGGCGGTTTGATATTGCGCCGCAAAAACCGACGCAAACACGCCCGTCGGCATGGCAGCTAACAGCGTCAAGGTGGCGACAAAAAGCGGGTCGAGCGCAAACACGAATTGCGCCGTGATGTAAACCACAAGCGGCATCAAGACTAATTTGAACGCGGCAATATAAAGCGAAGTAGCTAAATTATCGCCAATTTTGACCGTTGCCAGCCGCCCGCCGACGGCGATTAACGCGACCGGAATGGTGGCCGCGCCCAACAGTCCCAAAAAGCGGTCGACCGGTGCGGCCAGACCGAGCCCGGTCATATTCCAAACCACCCCGGCCGCCAGTGCCATGATAACCACCTGTTCGCGCATCGCTTGAGCTATTTTGGGCGGCAAATCCGCCAGCCGTAAATTCGGCTTGGTCGCCGCCTCAAGACTGATGATTGCGGTGGTAAAAACCAGCAAGCCGTGAAAAGCGAGGATTAAAAACAATGGCAAACCTGCTTCGGGCCCGAAAGCAGTCAAAATAATCGGAATTCCGAGCATCACCGTATTGGAAAAACAGCCACCAAAACCGATAATCACATATTCGCTGCGCGCGCGCGTCTGAAACACGCCCTTTGCCAAAAACCACGCCAGCGCCATGATAGCCAGCAATGGCCCATAATAAGACAGCCATAATCCGACGGATAGGGTTTCAGGAAACTCGGTCAGCGCGACATTGCGAAACAACAATGCCGGCGCGGCCAATGTAAAGACAAAGCGATTGAGCGTGACGATATTATCGTCGCTGAAAACAGCGCGGCGCACGGCGAGATATCCCAGCGCAATAACCGCAATAATCGGCGCAATGACGGATAATGCAATCACTCTTGTCCCCTCTCAGACACTGCCTATAGCAGACATTCACCGAAGCACGAAACGCCCTTATGACTGTGCTTATATATTCATACGACACTGGATTTAGCACTCCGCCGCGCTATCTGCCTTGCATATGGATAAGCAACCGACACAATTTAACGACCGCGCGGCTTTAATCGCGCATGTCAAAACCCTGTCACCGGGATTGGGCGACGAAACTGCCAGCGCGATAGAAGGCGGGCGTGCGGCGGGGGAAGCCCTATTGGCGGCAATCGACCCGGCTGCTTATGGCTCTAGCCGCAATTTTCTCGACGGCGCGGTCACCCGCTTATCGCCCTATATTCGCCACGGCATCGTTACGTTGAACGAGGTGCGCAATCGCGCGCTCGAAATGGGTGACGCAAAATTGATTGAGAAATTCATTCAAGAATTGGGTTGGCGTGATTTTTGGCAGCGCATTTACGCGCAAAATCCTGATTGGATATGGCACGATATCGAAGCCTATAAAACCGGTTTCAGCGCAGATGATTATGCCGATACGCTGCCCGATGATATTACCGATGGCGAAACCGACAGCGCGGCGATGAACCATTTCATTACCGAACTCAAAACCAGCGGCTATTTGCACAATCATGCGCGCATGTATTTGGCCGCCTATATCGTCCATTGGCGGCGAGTGAAATGGCAATGCGGGGCGCGGTTTTTTCTAACCCATTTGCTCGACGGCGATCCGGCCTCCAATAATCTATCTTTCCAATGGGTCGCCAGCACATTTGCCAATAAGCCGTATTTTTTCAATCTGGATAATTTGCAGAAATTCGCTGCCATGCAGGCTCCGTGCGACTTTCATCACAATAAATGTTTTGCCGGCTCGTATGATGATTTGGCGTTGCGCTTGTTTCCCCATATGGAGGGCGCGTGATGAAAAAGCTCGTTTGGTTGCACGAAGATTGCCTTAATGCAGCGCATAATCTGTTCACCCATGCCGACAATTCGCGCGCCGTTTTTGTTTGGGACGACGCTTATATG
>JAKMCZ010000246.1 GCA_022428185.1 Alphaproteobacteria bacterium
GTGTTTTGGGTGGTGCTTTACACCGCAGTTAATTTGACTGCCGTTTTATGGCTCGGTGGCCTCGCCTTGAGCGCGCTGACCGGTTGGAATGTTATTGCCGCCATGACCGGCCTTGCCGCTTTTGCGGTAATTTACTCGCTTTATGGCGGGCTGAAAGCTGTGGCGCTGACCGATATAATTCAAGTGGTGGTGCTCATCGCCGGTGGCTTTGCGATTACCGGTATTGTGCTGTCTATGGTTGGTGACGGTGCCGGCATTTTTGCCGGACTGGGCACGCTGATGGGCGAAATTCCAGGCCATTTCAAAATGATATTGTCGCCTGATAATCCGAGCTATAATAATCTGCCCGGTATTTGGACGCTTTTGGGCGGCCTTTGGGTGCTGCATTTTTCATATTGGGGCTTCAATCAATATATCATTCAGCGCGCGCTGGGGGCTGAGAGCCTCGCCGAAGCGCAAAAAGGTCTGGCCTTTGCGGCGGCGCTGAAATTGCTGATACCGGTGATTGTGGTGATACCGGGCATTGCCGCGCTGTATTTGGCGCGCGAAGGGCAATTGGATATGGCGCGATTGGCTGCCAGTCCTGACTCGACTTATGGCATTTTAATGGGTCTGGTGCCCGAAGGCCCGCGCGGTTTGGTGTTTGCTGCCTTGATTGCCGCGATTGTTTCGTCACTGGCATCCATGATGAATTCCATCTCGACGATTTTCACCATGGATATTTATCGCGATATGATTGCGCCTGACCGCTCTGAAGCGCATTACGTCAGGGTCGGTCGCACGACCTCAGCCATTGCCGTCATCATTGCGGTTATTCTGGCGCGGCCCTTCCTCGGGGGCATGGAAAGCGCGTTTCAAGCCATTCAAGAATATACCGGCTTTATTGCGCCGGGCATTGTCTCGGTGTTTTTGCTGGGCATGTTCTGGAAAGGCTGTAACGCCCAAGGTGCCTTTGCCATGTTGATTATTTCCGTGCTTGCCAATATTGCGCTGAAATTCATCACCCCGGATTTGGCTTTTGTCATTCGCATTTGGATTGTCTTCCTGGCCTGTTTGGTGGTCGGCTATGTCGCCTCGACAATGGCCAAAGCCGATACGGCACGGGCGATTGAATTGAGCGGTATGAATTTTGTAACGACACGCGGCTTCAACCGCTCGGCGAGCGCATTGGTGCTTATTTTGGTCGGCATTTACGCTTATTTCTGGTAGGTGGAAAACCGCTAAGGGCGCGGTAAAGGCGCGATAAAGGTTATGTTGAAAAAACCGATTTTATCGAGTTTGGCCTTTGCTGCTCTGGCTGTTGCGGGGCTGGTTGTTGCGGGGCTGGGCGTTACGCCTGCCTCGGCGCAAAACCCGCATATGGCCGACAATCGCGCTCTCAATAATGCGCCGCTATGGGGCGGTGTGCAGGTTCAGGCCCTCGATGTTTCGGATAATTTTCAAAGCATTGATGTCGCTGTGCCGCTGCCGCAATTGCCCTATCTGCCGCAATTCAGCTATCACCATCACGCTTATGAAACCGAGACGCGCTTCAACCGAGCCGGACATAGCGGCGGCGCGCGCGCATTGCAGGCGCATTTGCCGTTTGGCTTAACGCTGGAAGCCGGACACCGCATTGACCGCTATGGCCGTCGCGAAAATGAATTTGTCGGGCTGACCTTTCGCTTTTCGCAATTGCGCCGACATCATGAGCGCATCGCGGCCTATAAGGGCAGTCCGCAACCGGGGCCGATTTATGATGACCGCGCCCCCGACGGGACATTGGGCGAGGCCAATAAAAAAACCCGCTTTTGGCAGATTGCCGGTTCGGTCGCGCTGGTCGCGGTGCTGGCCGGTGGCGGCGGCGGCAGCAGCAGCGCTTCATCGGGCGGTTCGGGCGGTTCGTCGCCTCAATTTTCGCGCGATAGTGGCCGCACCGGCGGCACAAATGGCGATTGGGAATTGGTTTGGCAAGACGAGTTTACCGGCACCGGTCTGGATACGAGTAAATGGAATACGGTCGATAGCTATGGCCGCAATGAGTGTTTTGGCGGTGGCAATAATGAGGCGCAATGCTATAC
>JAKMCZ010000262.1 GCA_022428185.1 Alphaproteobacteria bacterium
GGATATAGGGGTGCGCCGTGATTTCTGATTTCGTCCGCATTTTGCGCGCTGCTGATATTCGCGTGTCGCCCGCCGAAACGCTGGACGCGGCAGAAATTTTTTCGACCATCGGCTTTGACGACCGACAAATTTTGAAAAATGCGCTGGGCCAAACCCTGGCTAAAACCGAAATGGAAAAACTGGCTTTCGACGAGGCGTTTGAAAGCTATTTCCGCCTGCCCGAAGAAACCCCGCCGGCGATGGCATCTGAGCAGGAGCAGCCGGACACAGACGAGACGACAGATGATGACAGGTCGGCAGAACAAAATTCCGGTGAAGGGCAACCACAAGAAGGCGCCAGCGGTGAGCCGCAGGCGGGGGACGCGCAAGCCGGTGACGGGCAACCGCAATCTTTAGCCGAGATGCTGGAAAATAATGACAGCGCCGCCATGCAAGCGGCGATGCAGCAAGCGGCGACGGCGGCGGGGCTGGAAAACGCCAAGCTGTTCACCCAGCAAGGCATGTTTTCGCGGCGCATTATGGAAGCCATGGGCTTGCTCGAATTAGAGGCGCGTATTCGCCAGATGAATGAAGGCGGCGAGACCGAACAGGCGGACCGTCTGCGCGAGGGGCGCGCCCGCTTGTTTGATGCGGTGCAAGATTTCGTTGAACGCCAAATTGCCATGCGAACGAAAAACGCCGGACGGCTGTTGCGCGAAGATGCGCTGTCGCGTATTCGCCTATCCAATCTCGATAAATCAGACATGAAAATCATGCGCGAGCTTATCCGCAAGCTGGCAAAAAGGTTGGCGTCGCGCCATTCGCGGCGGCGAAAAAAAGCGCAGCGCGGCTTTCTCGATATTCGCCGCACCATGCGCGCCAATGTCGCTTTTGACGGCAATCTGTTTAATTTGGCGTGGCGGCGCGTGAAGATTGACCGTCCCAAGTTGATTGTGCTGTGCGATGTGTCCGGCTCGGTGGCTGCCGTGTCGCGCTTTTTCCTGATGTTTCTCTATAGCCTTGATGAGGTGATGCCGAAAACCCGCTCCTTCGTGTTTTCCAATCGTGCCGGAGAGATTACCGAGACGCTGCAAAATGATGATTTGGAGGCGGCGATGGAAGCGGCGCTCAAACAATATGGCGGCGGCTCAACCGATTACGGCACGTCGATGATGGATTTGGCCGAAGCGACGCTCGATGCGGTCGATAAAAAAACCACAATATTGGTGCTCGGCGATGCGCGCTCCAATTATGGCGATCCGGGCCATTTGGTGCTGAAAGAATTTTACGAGCGCGCCGGTCGGGTGATTTTCCTCAATCCGGAACCCGAAAGCGTGTGGGACACGGGCGACAGCGAAATGAAAAAGCTGGGCGCTTATTGCACCCGTAAGCAAACCTGCAATTCGGTGAAACATGTCGAGCGGGTGTTGGACGATTTGCTGCGCTTGAGTAGCTAAATCGTTTTGGCCGACTTCGTGGCTTCGCCCCTGCGCTGGCGCAAGGCGGGCTAAGCTTCACTTCGTTCAGCAAGCCCTTTTAGCGTCGAGCGGCGCACTAAATTTCGCTTCGCTCAATAAGTGCCTAACGAGGTAATACAGTCTCGCCCATGAGGAAGAAATCAACCTCGCGGGCGGCTTGGCGGCCTTCGCGAATGGCCCAGACCACCAGCGATTGTCCGCGTCGCATATCGCCGCAAGCAAACACTTTATCGCGTGAGGTCTCATAGGTCGCCGTGTCGGCGGCGACATTGCCGCGCGGGTCTTTTTCAAGTGCCAATTCGTCAACCAAACCGTCATGAACCGGATGCACAAAGCCCATCGCCAAAAGCAGCAAATCGGCCTCCAGTTCAAATTCCGAACCGGCAATCGGTGCCATGTTCTCATCAACCTTAATGCATTTAATCGCGGTCACTTTTCCGTCTTCACCAATCACTTCTGTGGTCATGACGGAGAAATCGCGTATCGCGCCTTCTTCTTGGCTGCTCGAGGTGCGCATTTTCAGCGGCCAATCGGGCCAAGTGAGGCCTTTATCTTCTTTTTCCGGCGGCATGGGCATAATCTCAAGCTGCGTTACCGACAGCGCGCCCTGACGAAAGCTGGTGCCGATGCAGTCAGAACCGGTATCGCCGCCACCGATGACGACAACATGTTTGCCATCTGCCAAAATCGGTTCAATGTCGCCAATCGGCTCTTGCCCGACGCGGCGGTTTTGCTGCGGCAGAAAATCCATTGCGTAATGCACGCCGTCCAGCTCGCGCCCCGGCACCGGCAAATCGCGCGGCACTTCAGAACCGCCCGATAAAATCAGCGCATCATGCTTGGCTTCCAATTCGGCGGCAGTGGTGGTGACACCGACATTGACGCCGAAGTGAAAGGTAACGCCCTCGGCTTCCATCTGCTCGACGCGGCGGTCAATGCCATGTTTTTCCATTTTGAAATCAGGAATACCGTAGCGCAGCAAGCCACCGGCTTTGGCGTGTTTTTCATAAAGATGCACATCATGACCGCTGCGCGCCAATTGTTGCGCTGCCGCCATGCCGGCCGGACCGGCACCGATAATGCCGACGCTTTTGCCGGTTTTGTCGCTTGGCAGTTGCGGATTAATCCAGCCTTCTTCCCAACCGCGATCGACAATCGCACATTCGACCGATTTAATGGTCACCGGATTATCGTCAATATTGAGTGTGCAAGAAGCCTCGCATGGGGCCGGGCAAATGCGCCCGGTAAATTCCGGGAAATTATTGGTCGAATGCAAATTGGTCAGCGCCGCTTGCCAATCGCCGGTATAAACAAGGTCATTCCAATCGGGTATCTGGTTATTGACCGGACAGCCATTATGGCAATAGGGCACACCGCAATCCATGCAGCGCGAGGCTTGGTCGCGCAATTCGGTTTCTGCCAGCGGCACAACAAATTCGCGAAAGTTTTGCACTCTATCTTGCTTGGGCAGATAGCTGCGGTCTTTGCGATCCAGTTCGAGAAATCCGGTCGGTTTGCCCATCTTACTCTCCTGCGGCAGGCTGCTCAGCGGTAGCGCTTTCAGCCAGTTCGTTAAGGGCGCGACGGAACTCCGTCGGCATGACTTTGATGAATTTCGGCAGATAAGTGTCCCAATCAGCCAAAATATCTTGGGCGCGTTTGGAATTGGTGTAGCGCGCATGATTTTCCAAAAGCTTGTGCAGACGCGCAGCATCATGGGTCAGCATGTCATCTTTGAAGCCGGTCATGGCATCGTCCAGCGCGCCGGTTACAGGTTCCAAATCGACCATTGCCATATTGCAGCGGCCTTCAAAATCGCCGTGTTCATCGAGCACATAGGCAATGCCGCCCGACATGCCGGCGGCAAAATTGCGTCCGGTTTTGCCAAGCACGACGACACAGCCGCCGGTCATATATTCGCAAGCATGGTCACCCGCGCCTTCGACAACGGCAATCGCGCCTGAATTGCGCACGGCGAAACGCTCGCCGCCGACACCTCGGAAATAACACTCGCCGTCAACCGCGCCATAGAGCACCGTATTGCCGACAATGATGCTGTTTTCGGGCACAATCGCGCTTTCCTTTGGCGGATAAATAGCCAGACGTCCGCCCGACAAACCCTTGCCGACATAATCATTGGCTTCGCCTTCCAGCTCGAGGGAAATGCCGCGCGCAAGGAAGGTGCCAAAGCTCTGTCCTGCCGTGCCTTTCAGCTTCACTGAAATCGTGTCATCAGGCAGACCGGCATGGCCGTAGCGCAGGGCCAGTTCGCCCGACAGCATGGTGCCTGCCGAGCGGTCAATATTGCTGATGGCGGTTTCGATTTGCACAGGCTTTTTATCGTCCAGCGCCGCTTTGGCTTGTTCGATAAGCTTGCGGTCAAGAATGTCATCAATCGGGTGTTCTTGTGCTTGGTTGCGATAAACCGGCCCATCTGACTCGATTTTGGTGAACAAGCGGGTGAAGTCGAGACCTTGCGCTTTCCAATGGTCGACCGCGTCGCGCGTATCCAGCAAATCGGTTTGGCCGATAATGTCGTCCAATTTGGCAAAGCCCATCTCGGCCAACATCTCGCGTACTTCTTCAGCAATGAAGAAGAAATAATTAATCACATGTTCGGGCGTGCCGGTGAAGCGTTTGCGCAACGTCTCGTTTTGCGTCGCAATGCCGACCGGGCAAGTGTTCAAATGGCATTTCCG
>JAKMCZ010000017.1 GCA_022428185.1 Alphaproteobacteria bacterium
CAGCAGGATAAGGGCGATAATCAGACCGAACAGGCCGGTCGCTTCTGCCAGGGCAAAGCCCAAGAGCAGATTCGGGAACTGGCTTTGTGCCGCTGACGGGTTGCGCAATGCACCTGCCAAGAAGTTACCGAAAATAGTTCCGATTGCCATACCGGCACCGGCCAAAGCGATACATGCGATACCGGCTCCAATATATTTTGCTGCTTCTGCTTCCATGGTTTTAACCTCCAAGATTGCCCGTAGGCGTTAGTTAATTTAAAAATCCGAATAACTGATGCAATCAGTGATCCATGTGGATGGCTTCGTTTAGATAAATGCATGTCAAAATGGTGAACACATAGGCTTGCAAGCCTGCAATCAGCAGTTCCAAGCCGGTGAACGCCACCATTAAGGCAAACGGCGCAATGGCCAGCGGTACCAAACCGGCTGAGCCGAGGCCGACAACAAACCCGCCGAAAATCTTCAGCATGGTGTGACCGGCCATCATATTGCCGAACAGACGAACCGATAAGCTGACCGGGCGCGTGAGGTAAGAAATCACCTCAATCAGCACCAAAAGCGGCAGCAGAAAAACCGGAATGCCCGATGGCACAAATAATTTCAGAAAGCCGATACCATGGCGCGCAAAGCCGACGCCAGTAATCAGCAAAAACACCGCAGCCGCCAGCGCGAAAGTGACAATTAAATGGCTGGTCACGGTAAAGCTATAGGGCAGCATGCCGAGCATGTTGCAGAATAAGACGAACATGAACAAAGAGAAAATGAAGGAGAAATATTTCATTCCCTCCGTGCCGACATTTTCTTTAATCATATTGGCGACGAAGCCGTAAGCCATCTCGCCCATAAGTTGCATGCGGCCCGGCACAATGGCTGTGCGGCGCGATGCGAAAACCATAAACAGGCTGGCCAGACCAACGGCCAGAACCATCCAAAGCGATGAATTGGTGAAGGATGTATCAATGCCGGCGACGGTTGGAAGGTCAATAATCGGATGCACCTCAAACTGGTGCATCGGATCAATTCCAGCGCCTCCTTCAGCTCCCGTTTTGCCAGCCACGCTTTACTCCTCGTTATCTGCAGCGGCGGAAGTTTTCCGTGCTGCGTCCAGCTCGTCCTGCTTGCGGCGCATTTCAGCGACCGTGCGGACTGAATTCATCAAACCGGCACCCATACCGAGCACCAATAACAGCAACATAAAGATAGGCTCCGTGCCAAGCACCTTGTCTATCCACCAGCCGATAAAACCGCCAACGCCGATACCTGCCAACATTTCAACGGTCAAGCGCCAGGCGAGACCTAACATATTGGCATTGGCGCGGCTCTGATTATCCTCAGGCTGATGCCGCTGCCGAGAAGCAGAGAGCTTCTTTTCCAGAGTGTCCAATCGATCACGCTTACTATCTTGTGGCGCCATCGTCTTATCTCCTTCAAACGGCAAGACTGAACATTTAATTCTGCTCTTCAAACCGCCAAAAACCCAGCATTTCTGCCCGTCGGATGAGGCGCACACTACTTTTAAGCGGCATAATTGTCAAGCGAGGGATAACAATCTAACCTATTGATTTTGTTTCTAAATTATCTTTTTCCGCCATTTTGTCGCGGCCGGATTCGGCAAATTGTTCAGCCGTGGACAAATCAACCGATAGAAGCTGGCTAACACCGCGTTCTTGCATGGTCACACCAAACAACCGGTCCATGCGCGCCATGCTGAGCGCATGGTGGGTGATGACCAAAAAGCGGGTGCCGGTTTCATCAGCAATTTCTTTCACCAAATTGCAGAAACGCTCAACATTGGCATCATCAAGTGGCGCATCAACCTCATCGAGCACACAAATGGGTGA
This sequence comes from Alphaproteobacteria bacterium, assembly GCA_022428185.1. Taxonomy (GTDB): domain Bacteria; phylum Pseudomonadota; class Alphaproteobacteria; order RS24; family RS24; genus UBA8337. Next base: position 1,842 of record JAKMCZ010000017.1, read on the forward strand.
CGGATTGGTGAGGAAGACGGCGAAAATAAGTGCAGTTGCCGTCAACGCCTGCTCACCGCCCGATAGCAGCGACATGACTTGCGGTTTTTTGCCCGGCGGGTGGGCTAAAATTTCCAGACCGGCCTGCAGCGGGTCATCGCTCTCGGTCAGGGTTAATTCTGCTGAGCCACCACCAAATAATTGCGTGAACAGACGTTTGAAATGCCCGTTAACCGTCTCAAATGCAGCCAGCAAGCGTTGACGCCCTTCGCGGTTAAGCTGACCAATGCCATGCCGCAGCTTGTTAATGGCGGTGGTCAATTCTTCATGCTCGGCGGTCATGGTATCAATTTGTAGCTGAATTTCTTCAGCCTCTTCGGCGGCGCGCAAATTCACCCCACCGAGATTTTCGCGCTCGCGACGCAATTTCTCTAACTTGCTCTCCATCGCCTCAGCTTCGGGGAACAGTTTTTCAGGGTCGTGACCGGAAATGACGAGTGCCTGCTCCGGCTCAATTTGCAAAGCCTCGCGCACACGCTGGGCGGTTTCGTCAAGACGCTGCTTATTGCCGTCCAATGTCGCCTCTAAACGCACTTGCGTTTCACGCGCTTGATTGACCGCGGCTTGCGTTTCGCGGGCCTGCATATCGGCTTCGCTCAATCGGCTTTCCGCAATGGCCAATGCATCGGCAGCCTGCTTGCGGGCATCCTCAGCCTCGACGACCATATCGGCCAGCTTGGCACGACGCGCGGCCAGATTGGTTGGCACATCTTGGTAGCCGGTTAATTCTTTTTCCGTCGCTGTGCGACGCTCGGACAGAGCATTAATATGACTGCCTGCCGCTTCTTTGCGTTGCGACCACTGCTTCTCATCACCCGACAGACGCTGCATTTGGGCGTCGCGCGCTTCGCGCCGCGATTTCAACCCGTCCAGCGCGCCACGCTTTTCGCCATGCGTCAAACGTGCTGCTTCAACCTCACCGCGCGCCGTCTCCACGGCCTGCACCAACGCTTCCTGCCCGCCGAGATTGTTAAGCTCTTGCGCGGCATTGGCGTCGCTGCCGCTCAGTTCGCTCAAATCCTCTTCAATGCGCCGCACGCTGCTATCCAGCGCTTTCAGCTTTTCATTTTGCGCGGCTACTGAGGTTTCCGCTTCGGCCAGCAATTTTTGTGCTTCAGTGCGCGCAGCATTCGCCTCGCGCGCGCCAATCCGCGCGCTATCCTGTGCGTTGCTGGCAGTGTCCACCTCATCGCGCGCATTATCTTGCGCTGTCACAGCGGCGGCAACCGCTTGCTCGGCTGCCGGGATAGCGGTTTGCAAATCTTCCAGACGGGCGCGTTGCGCCAACCTTTTAGCAGCACCGGTCGGCGCTTCGGCCTTATGGCTAAAACCGTCCCACCGCCATAAATCGCCTTGCTGTGACACAAGTTTTTGGCCCGGCAAGAGGGCTGACTGCAGCGCCTCGCCTTGCCTATGCTCAACCAATCCGACCTGAGACAAAGCGCGCGTCAAAAGCGACGACCCGGCCACATAAACGGCAAGGCTTTCCACGCCATCGGGTAATTTTTGCGCCAGTGCTTCGGCGCCCAGCTTGGTCCAAGCCGCCGGTGCATCGGCATCAGGTGAAGCCTCAAGGTCATCGCCCAAGGCGGCGCCCAAAGCGGTTTCATAGCCATGCGTCACCGTCACATCATCAACAAGCGCGGCATAGGCATCATCTTCTTGACGTTCAAAAAGCAGAGCCAAAGCATCGCGCTCCCCAACCAATCGTTCAAGGGCGGCGCGCGCCTCGCGGGCCGGTTCGGCCGCTGCGCTTTGGGTTTCGCGGGCGGCGCGATAGGCCGTCTCTGCATCGGTGAGGGCTTTGCGCGCTGCGGCGTCTTTGCTGTCCAAATCCTGCAATTCGCTGCGCCGAGCGACGACATCAAAATCGGTCGACATGGCGTTCTCAACATCGCCGCGTGTGTTTTGCGCTTGCGTCTGCTCGGCCATCAGCCTTTCGCGACGCTGCGCGTTTTGCGCCAATGTCGTTTCAAGCGCCTGCTTGCGCGCCTCATATTCTGCCGCTGCGCGATTGGCTGCGTCATAAGCCGTCTCGCTCTCATTCAGGGTCGTCACAGCCTCAGCCAAAGCGGCTGCCGCTTCAGCCTCGGCGGCTTGCTCATCATCTGAAATCGAGGCTCGGATTTCCGCTTCCTCTTCAGCCAGTCGCGTCAATTGTGCCTCGGCATCGGCCAATGATTGGGTTTCGCGCGCAACATCTTGCAGCACGGTTTCAATCTGTGATTGCAAACGGGCAATCATCTCTTCGGCGCGCTGCGCTTCGGCATCCAGATTATCTTGCTCAAGCTTCAAGCGACGCAGACCGGCAGCCGCTGCAATTTCGCTATCGCGCAATGCGGGCAGGCTGGCCTGCGCCTCAGATTGCGCCGTGCTGGCCTGCGCCGACGCCACACCGGCTTCCGATACGGCTTTTCGCGCATCAACCAATTCGCTGTCGCATGCCTCAACCGCATCAACCGCTTGTTGCCAGCGCAAATGCAATGACAGCGCTTCGACCTCACGAATTTGACCGGAGATATTTTTATAGCGGCTGGCCTGTCGCGCTTGGCGTTTCAACTGGCGCGACTGGGTTTCCAAATTAGTGATGGTTTCTGCGAGCTTTTCGAGATTGCGCTCGGCACTGTTCAAGCGCAACTCGGCCTCATGGCGACGCGAGTGAAGGCCGGAAATACCCGCCGCTTCCTCCAGAATACGCCGCCGCGCTTCCGGCTTGGCGTTGATAATCTCGCCAATTTGTCCCTGTTTGACCAAAGAGTTTGACCGCGAGCCTGTCGAGGCATCGGCAAACATAAGCTGCACATCGCGGGCGCGCACATCGCGACCGTTAATCCGATAGGCCGAACCGGCATCGCGCTCAATGCGCCGCACCACTTCAATATTGTCGCTATCGTTAAACTCGGCCGTCGCGCCACGCGCCGCATTGTCGAGCATCAACACCACTTCCGCGTGATTGCGTGCCGGACGCACATTGGTGCCGGAGAAAATAACATCTTCCATGCCCGAACCCCGCATGGATTTATAAGAGGTTTCGCCCATCACCCAACGCAGAGCTTCCAGCAGATTGGATTTGCCGCAACCATTGGGGCCGACAATACCGGTCATGCCGGGCAGAATGTCGAGGTCAACGGGCTCGACAAAGGATTTAAAACCGGTCAGACGCAGACGATCGAATTTCATTTACTGCGTCCCCTCATAACCGGCCAAAAGCGGTTTCAGAAGTTTCTCAAACGCGGCAAGCGGCTGATTGCCCTCCAGCTTTTCACCATTGATAAAAAATGTCGGTGTCGAGCGCACACCCAATTCTTCGGCGGCGGCGGTTTGAATTTGTCGAATCCCATCAAGGCGGTTTTGATCTTTCAGGCAAACCACAAAATCGCCCTCGGACAAGCCGGCTTGTTTCGCCATGCCCTGCAAGACATCCATTGGCTGCTCCGCTTGTATCCATTGCTGCTGCCGCTTGAATAAAATATCCAGAAATGTCACGCGCGCTTTGGGCGCAACGCAATGCGCCAGCATCGCCCCCGCCGTTGCGTATGGGTCAAACGGGAAAGGTCGGAAGTAAATTTTCACCAGCCCTTTATCGATATATTTTTCTTTCAAATCCGGCAAAGTCTCGCGGTGAAAAGCGCCGCAATGCGGGCAAGTAAGTGATGAATATTCGACAATCGTCACCGGCGCATCGCTATCGCCAAGCATAATCTCGCCAAGTGGATTGGGGGCTTCAAGCGGCCCCAGACCGGAGGTGTCAATC
>JAKMCZ010000039.1 GCA_022428185.1 Alphaproteobacteria bacterium
CGGGAACGATAACCTTGCTGATTTTTCAATGCGCCGCTTCACCGATGCTGTGCGGCAGGGCGCATTTTATGGCACCACCGGTCCGTTTATCGAACTGACGCTTGGCAAAGCGGAAATCGGTGAGACACATCGGGGCAAAAACGCAATACTGAGCGGGCGGATATATAGTGCCGATTGGGCGCGGGCTGACCGCCTGCGCGTGCAATTAAACGGGCAAACGATTGTTGAAAGGGCGCTCCCTGAAAACGGTCGTTTCCGCTTGCCAATGATATTTGACAAAGATGGATTTGTGACGATTGAGGCAATAGGCGAGGCGGGGGCGACCTATAAAGCGGTCTATCCGGGGTTTTTCCCTTATGCCTATTCCAACCCGATTTACATTGATGCTGATGGGGACGGGGCATGGATCCCACCCGGTCTGCAATAGAAAACATCGGCACGTCAAATTTGATGTGACAGGCGGCGCATCGCAAGCTAGGCTTTTTGGGTAGCTTGGAGATGATGATGGCAGAGATTGATAAAAAACTGTTTCGCGATGGCCCGTATGCTGATTTGTTCAGTCAGGGTGTGCAGGTTGGCAATACGTTATACCTATCCGGACAAGTGGGAACCGATGATAGCGGGGTCGCACCGGCCGACATTCTTGCGCAAATGACCAATGCTTACGCCCACATTGAAAACGTGTTGAAGCAATATGGCGCGACGATGGACAATATTGTCGATGAAACATGGTTCGTGACCGACATAAATGACTGCATGTCAAAAGTCGGCGAGTTGTTTGGTGCGCGGGCTGAGATTTACGGAAAGAAACCGGAAGTTTGCCAAACCTTGATTGGTGTCGACAGCTTGGTCGACCCATCTTTTCACATTGAGATTAAGGCGGTTGCCGTTCTGGCCTAGCCGATTATGAGGGGGGCTTTAAAATGGCCGAACTGAAACACTTTCCTGCTAATGTCGACAAACAAACCATTGTCGATGTGTTAACCGAAGATGGCGCGCTTATTCTTGATGAGGTGGTGAGTGCCGACTTCATCGCCGCTTTGCGCAACGAGACCGATCCCTATATGGACGCGACAACCAATGGCAATGATAATTTTGCCGGTCATAAAACCACCCGCACGGGCGGCTTGATGCTGCGCTCTGAGAAATGCCGCGAATTGATTGCCGACAAGCGCATTTTGGAGCCGTGTAATGATTTTCTGTCGCCGTTTTGCGAGCGCGTGCAGCTACATCTGACGCAAATCATTCGTATTCGCGGCGGTGAGACCGCGCAAGCCATTCACCGCGACCGTTGGGCGTGGGGTAAGCATTTGGCGCATGTTGAGCCGCAATTCAACACGATTTGGGCGATAACTGATTTCACCGCTGAAAACGGTGCAACCCAGGTCGTGCCGGGCAGCACAAAATGGCCCGATGAAACAGAGATTAAACCTGAGCAGATTACCCAAGCGGAAATGAAAGCCGGTTCGGTGTTGATTTATTCAGGTTCGGTGTTTCATGGCGGCGGTGAAAACCGCACTGAGGCAGACCGCATCGGCATTAACATAACCTATACGCTGGGCTGGCTGCGGCAGGAGGAAAATCAATACCTCACATGCCCGCCGGAGATGGCAAAGGATTTGTCGCCTGACCTGCAAGCGCTCGCCGGTTACGCGATGGGGCAATATGCACTCGGCTATTTCACGCCGCATGGTGCGCCGGGCGAAGCACCTGAGCTTGTGCCGCCGGAATACGCTTTAGGCGTCGCTTCGGAAGGGGGAACGCTTGGCGCTTCAGAAGATTTGGCGAGCGTGTTGAAAATTAGCGAGTCTTAGTCGCCGATTAGAATCCAAACCAACCGATCGAGCTGTAATTGATACCCATACTGGCAAAGCCCTGCAAAATCAGCAGTGCGCCGGTAATGACAATGCCCAATATTGAACCGATAAGCCCGCCCTCGGCGCGATAGCCCAATATTGAGGTCGGGCGGAACACCAACTCTTCATAATTGACGTTTTCATCAACCTGCTGCAACAGCGTTTTGGCCGTGACGAGGCGTTGCATCTCGTCATCTTGAACACCCTCTTGCGCCAATATGCCAATCTCAACTTCTAATGATAAGAGTTCGCGTTGCAGCGAAGCGCGCTGCAAATAGCTGGTGCGCTGCAAGCGTATGGCACTATACATCGCATAGCTGCCGATAAAGCTGATAACAAAAATCGTCGCTCCAATGGTTACGGCGGTGGCGGCCTGATGCGGTATCTGCGTCCACATCATGAAGTTCAACACGCCGACGCAAATGACAGAATAGGTAATCAGCAATGAGGTGTAGCTTTGCACGCGGCGATAAAACCGTTCGCCAAAGCCGCGCACCACATTGCGCGATTGCACCCAGCCATTGACGCAATTGGGTGAATGTTTGTCGAAGAAAACATTCTCAGTTTCGCCTTCCGGCATATCCAAATTAAGGCCGGGCGGAACCAGCGCGCGATAATAAAGCTCGGACGCACGGACACGGCGGTCGAAATCATGTGCACATAACAGCCCGAAGCCCATCAATCCCATGCTCGCGGTCATGCCTGCATAAATGGCTAAGGTCACGGTTATTTCTTGCCAGCCATCGCCTAACAGTGGCGTGCCGAAAAGGTCGCGAACATAAAGAAGGGAGCCGAGAATAATCACGGCCGATAGAAGGATTAGGGGATTGAACCAACGCGGTGGCGCATTTCCATAAGCATTGTGAATGACGCCGCGAGCAATGGTGAATAAATTGTGTCGCTTGCCGTCGCCACTTTCCATATGCATGTCTTTTAAGTTGATGCCCTGCGCCTGCATGGTTTCTTCCAACTCATAGCTGATAAGGCCTTCATATTCGGTCGGGCGGCTCCAACCTTGCGCGATAAGCTTTCTTTGACTGCTTTCATAGTTCCAGCCCGGCGGGCCGGACAAAGCGGTGTATTCTTCTTCGCTAAAATAGCCATATTTAACAGCGATAATCAGCCGCCGCATAAAGATAAGCGAGAAAGCAAATATCATCTGCAGCGGGTCTATGGCACCGGAGGCGGAAACATCTTGGGTCAGCGTAATAATCAGACCGGCGGTTATCAACCACGAGCCCGGATAGGTTACCAGCCAAGCAAACAGCACGAAGAAAAGCGGCGTGCCATGTGATGAAACGATCAGGAGATTGCGGTTTTGGCAGACATTCCATGCGCGGTGGCGTGAGCGTTCAACGATTAGGGCAGCGAGCGGCGAGACAAAAACCGGCGGCAGGTTTTCATACAAAAAGCTGACCCAAAACTGCTTCCAACTGAACTCAACATTGCTCGATACACCGTCAGACAAATCTTTACCCTCTTAAAAAAACACCGTAACGCGAAGCGCTGCGCAATGGCAAACAAACTTATCTCCGGGTATTTTGCTACGTGACTTATTGCGAATTTAGACCTACTGTAGCCGCAATGAGAGCGTAATTATGGAAACCAAACAACAGCGTCAGCTTATTAGAGACATTAAAGCCGTGCCTGATCTGTCCGAATCCTTTTCCGTGCCGTTTCTGGCATGGCCGACCGTGGCAGTTTATTTCATCAGTTTTATCGGCTTCGGATTATCGACTTATGCCTTTGTCACCGGTTTGCTGAGCCCGTTCATCACAGTGCCGCTCAGTTCTTTCTTCGTATTTTGGAGCTTTACGCCCCTGCATGAGGCGGTGCATCGTAACCTCTCGACCAATAATTGGCTGAACGACGCTATCGGCACATTGAGTGCCCAATTGCTTCTGCCCGGCTTTAGCACCTCGCTTTATCGCTATTTGCATGTGACACATCACGCGCGCACAGGACAAGAAGACGACCCGGATTTGAAATTCACCCAAGATAATCTTTTGGTTTGCTGGCTAAACTCAGCCTTTCTGGATGTTTTGTGGACCCGTTTTTACTTTTCTGTATGGAGCGAGCGTCCGTTGGAAGAGCGTGCACGCTTTGGGCTTGGCTTGGTTTTGTATATCACCATGTTTGTCGTTGCCTTCACGTCTCCTTTTGCGGTCGAATTCCTCATTGCCTTTATTCTTCCGATGCTTTTGGGGCGCGTCATTACGGTCTATTTGCTGGCGACGATTCAACACCGTCAAGGCCATGAACAGCGTGTCGATCCGATTGGCGCGACATCTATTCAAGATGTTGACTCGAAATGGTTTCATCATCTGTTCATGCTCGGGCAATCGCAGCATTTGATACACCATATGTATCCCGGTGTTCCTTGGTATAAATATGACCCAATCTGGCGCAAGGCGAAGGCCAAAATACCAACCGAAAACCTGCGTCCGAGTAGTTACATCTCGAGAAATCATAAGAGTTATTCGTGAGTTCACGATTAACGTCACTTAGCTTTTTATTCACTCTAACACTCGGACTTGCGTCCTGTCAGTCGCCGGTTAGTCATGACGATTTACTGGCCCTCGATAGCCATCTCGATACACCGCTGGTGCTCGACCGGGCCGGTTTTGACATCAGCCAACGCCATGACTGGTTAGACGATTACGCACAAGTTGACCTGCCGCGCATGAAAGAGGGCGGGCTAGATGGTGGCTTTTGGGTGATTTACACGGCGCAAGGGCCGTTAACAGATGCTGCTTATACCAAAGCATTGGCGCATGCGCGCCAACGTAATCAGGTGATTGATGACATGGTGCGAGATTTGGGCGACGACTTTGCACCCGCCACACGGGCTGAAGATGCGGCGCGTATCGCGGCATCAGGCAAGCGGGTTGTTTATAAAAGTATTGAGAATTCCTATCCGCTCGGCACGAATATTGATTTGCTCGATGAGTTTTATGAAGCCGGTGTGCGCATGGTCGGTCTGGTTCATTCGACCAATAACCAGTTTGCCGATAGCTCGACCGATAAATCGGGACAAAAATGGGGCGGTTTGTCTCCGCTCGGGCGACAGCTTATTCGCCGCGCCAATAGATTGGGTATGATTGTTGATATGTCTCACGCGCATGATGAAGCGCTGGCGCAAGCGATTGAACTATCCGAAACACCAATAATCCTGTCGCATTCCGGCGTTGCGGAACTCTACAAACACCCGCGCAATGTGCCTGATGCTTTGCTGAAAAAACTGGCGCAATCAGGCGGCGTGATACAGATTAATTCGCTTTCCGGCTATTTGCGAGATTTGGACACACACCCGAACCGTCTGCCGGAATTTATCGGCCTGTATCGGAAATATCAAAATGCGCCGGGCGGCATGCGGGAAAACCACAAATCATTTATCGCTGACCGGCGCGCGCTGGATACAAAATATCCGCCGGATTATGCCGAGTTTTCTGATGTGATGGACCATATCTTTCACGCGCTAGCGCTAATGGGGCCTGACCATGTCGGTATCGGTCTTGATTGGGACGGCGGCGGCGGCGTTAACGGGCTGCAAGATGTCTCTGACCTGCCTCGCATCACCGCCGCATTGCAAGCAGGGTCGGTTGCACCAAAAACCATTGAGAAAATATGGAGCGGCAACATGCTGCGCCTGTTGCAACGGGCCGAGGAAGCGCGGCGTAACTAGAGCCACCCGTTCAATTATTGAGTTGCCGAGCAAGCGGCGAGGAGGACAGAGTGTTTGTTCGGATTGCCTATTTTATCGTGTTGGGCGGTTTGATGGGGTCGGCGCATGCCGAGTTACCGCGCTTTTCGCCTGATACTGAATGGCAGTTCGAGATTGCCAATGACAGCCCGAATGGCTTCAAGTTCAGCGACGCTTATGAGACGCACACCATGTCGCTATTCACTCAACGTGACCAAATCATTATTGGCGCTTCGGCGCTGCTGGTTGCCCCCAAACGTCCGAAAAGGGCGCAAGATGATTGGGTCGCCAATCGGGCTTTCGGTGAGGTGCTGACAGTTGAAGCACATAAACGCCGCCCGTCTGATGGAACTGGCGATTGGTTCATCGGTGGTCGCGTCGCACTTATCGGCGAGTTTGGCATTGATAAAATGCAAGAAGATGTTCATCGCCTGCTCGGCTATAGCAGCATGCGCAATGATTTGGATAATGCGCGCATGGACGATGACGCCACCGCCTCGCTGTTGATTACGCATCAGCGCCGCTTGGGAAATCTATTGAATATGGACAGCACGCTTGAGCTTGGAACATGGCGCAATGCGCTGAGTGCAAAAATAACCAAGCCGACAACATGCGAAAATTTTCAATGGCATTATCACGCTAAGCTCGAATTGGTTGCCAATGATGAGATTGTCTCTGCCGCGCCGGTCAATGCCGATATTCGCCACATTGTGCCGACGCTTGGGGTTGGCTTTTGCACCCGCTGGCGCAATTTGGAGATTCAACTGAGCGAGGAAATATCGCTGCCGCGCATCCGCTCGGACAATGATGTTTATCCGATGGTGCGCCTGAAAATAGGCTTTTGATTAGAGATAAATTTGGGTTTGGGTAACAACCGCAACGCGCTTGCCATCATCGCGGGTAATCTCGGTTTGCCAAACGGACAGGCGACGACCGACCGATAGGGGCGTGCACACCGCATGCAGTGTGTCGCCCTCCATTGCCGGTTTGATGAAATTGGTTTTGCTTTCAATCGTTGTGGTGCCGGCTGCGCCCTCCGGCACATTGAGATGTGCGCCAATCGCACCCATCGCATCAGCAAAGGACATAATCGCGCCGCCATGCACATTAGGCAGATGATTGGTCAATTCTTTCCGCACCGGCAGCTTGCCCTCAACGCGGTTTTTTTCTGCCGACACAAGTTGAATACCGATATGGGCGGCGAAGTTGACCGCATCTGAAAATGACTGCAAATCGCCGCTCGAAAGCTTGTCGCCTAATTCATCGCTCATTATTTCTCTCCGATTGTTTTTCTTCTAGATAATCGTGCTTAAAGCCAAAACCGTTAGCGTTGCGACCACGGGAATAACAACAGTAATGACCGCCACATCTTTATAGGCTTGCTTATGCGTTAATTGGGTGATGGTCAGCATAGCAATCACTGCTCCGCAATGCGGCAGGCTGTCAAAGCCGCCGCTTGCCATAGCGACAATGCGGTGCAATTCCTCCACGGGAATACCCATTTCGACGTAGCTTTCAGCCATCGTCGCCATGAATATTTGCAAACCGCCTGAGGCCGAGCCGGTGATCGCCGAGACAACCGATATT
>JAKMCZ010000099.1 GCA_022428185.1 Alphaproteobacteria bacterium
CCAGGCGTCGGGGTGTCCATTATTACTATTTGCAGCGCATTTGGTGCATCGCGGGCTTTCATCGGCTGCGCAGCGATGAAGTCAGCCATGAGGTCAGGAATGACCTTCCTCATGCGCCACCCGTATCAGCAATTTGCCCTGATTGGCACCCGAGAGCAGCATTTCCAAGCCGTCAGCTAGACTTTCCAACCCGTCCAAAACATGCTGGCGGCAAACCAACGAGCCGTCGCCTAAACCGGCGGCCAGCACCTGAATGGCTTCAGGCACACGGTGCATATAATCGCGCATGGTGAAGCCTTGCATTTTGATACTCTGCGTGACGATTTCCATATAATTTTTCGGGCCTTGCGCCGCCGCCATATTTTCATATTGGGACACCGCGCCGCATACGACGATGCGCCCGCGATAGCGCATCCGCGTCAGGGCCGCGTCCAAAATCGGCCCGCCGACATTATCGTAATAAATATCGATATGGTTCGGCACCAGCGCGTCGAGGCGGGCACCGACATCTTCGGATTTATAATCAATCGCCGCATCAAGCCCCAAGGTCTCGGTCAAATAGCGACATTTGTTGGCCCCACCGGCAATGCCGATGACACGGGCACCGGCCTTTTTCGCCAATTGGGCCGCAATGCTGCCGACCGCGCCGGAGGCCGCGGAGACGACAACCGTTTCCTCCGCTTCCGGACGGCCAATATCCATCATGCCGAAATAGGCGGTATAGCCAGTCATGCCGAGGCCCGACAGGAACAGTTCCGGCGCTGCCAAATCGACCGGTATTTTTCGCACTTCTCTTTCATTGAAAACGCCATGCGATTGCACACCCAAAAATCCGGTCACCCAATCACCGACGGCAAAATTGTCGCTGCGGCTTTCAATAATCTCAGCCACCCCAAACGCGCGCATCACATCGCCCGGGCGCACCGGCGGCATGTAACTGCGCTTATCGGTAATCCACATTGTCATGCCGGGGTCAATGGATACATAGTCAATGCGGGCCGCGACCTGCCCGTCCGTCAATTCGGGCACCGGGTCATGCGTTGTCTGCCATATCTCACGCGCCGGTCGGTCGACCAGATATTCGCTCATTCTGATTTGCGTCATCATCGGGGTTTCATCCTTTGGTTAGAACAAGCGGAATCGGGCTCCGCGCGGGCGCGGTGTTTTGTATTCTTCGGGTAATCGGCAAATGCGGTTCATGCGGGTCTGGGTGCCGTCGGCATATTCCCAAACCAGTTGGTCGTCTTCAAGATAGCGGCGCACGACTATCGGCCCCCATCCAAATATATGAAAATTCAGCACCTTATCTTTCCAAATCATCGCCGCAGAGCTGCGTGGGCAATAATCCTTATCGCCGATCGAAAAAGTAACGCCGCCCTCAGTATCATTTGTGTTGAGCCCGGCCGTGCTGTTGGAGCCATAATCGTGAATAATGCCGGCCGTGGTAATGACGGTTCGACTGCCGCATTGTTCAATGCGCTCGACATGGCCGACCCGTCCGGTCACGCCAATCCACAGACCGCGAATATCATCCGCCTCGGGCGGCAATGGCTCGCGACATTCTTGCAATATGGGCGCGGGAAAATGCGTATAGCTGCAGCCCGGCGTATTGCCCTTGGCAATTTCATCGGCTTTTTTGGCCGTGCCGTCGAGGAGCACCGGCGTGCAATAATCCGTTATGCTGCCATCGCCCGCCAGCACTGCGGCATCGGTCGTCAAAGGCGGTCGTGGCGAGAAAAACGTCAGCCAAAACACGAAAACCAAAAGGCTCAGCCCGAGCGCCAGCGAGATTGTCAGGGCGCGCCTCATTTTGTCAGCCCCTTCACATCAAAAATAATCGCATCCTCAGCCGCCATATTGCCGTCCAGAGCATCGAGATAGGCGGTTTTAATCAGCTCTGCTGTGTCATAAGTGTTTATCTTCAGCCAGCCCGCCGCTTCCACCATCAGTGGCACGGTGCGGGCGCCGATTTTGCTCAAAATATTGTCGCCCTCACCGCTTTGTGCCAATAGGGCAATTTCGTCGGGGCCGGACCAAAACACCGGACGCGGGCCGGGCAAGTCGGCGGCGTCGCGGCCGCCCTCTTCCCAATGGGTCGCGCCCACCGTGCCGCTATAGGCAATCAAATCGCCCAAATGGTGATGCACATGGGCGCGAAATTCCGAATTGCCGGCCATATCAAACACGACACTGGCCGCGCGTGGCAATTGATCGATCTCGTCATAGG
>JAKMCZ010000100.1 GCA_022428185.1 Alphaproteobacteria bacterium
GTCCAGCAGCCCGCTCTCGTAATGGTAAACCAGTCGCCCGTCTTCTTCGCGCATGTGATAATCCTGACCGGCGCAAATGAGCGGCGTGCCGCGCCGCGCGGCAAGTGTCTCGAGATGCGCCTGCGCGTCGGGCGCTTGCGGCGCGATAATGCAAGACACGCCCAATTTCATAATGCCGGCTTTTTCTTCGGCAATGGATAAAAGCGTATCGCCCAAAAAATCCTGATGATCGAGGCTCACCGGTGTGATGGCCGACAGCGCCGGGGTGATGACATTGGTTGCATCCAAGCGCCCACCCAGCCCAACCTCGAGAATGAGATAATCGGCGGGCATTTCCGAAAAAGCCAAAAAGGCGGCCGCCGTGGTGACCTCAAAAAATGTAATCGGGCGGCCTTGATTGGCCGCCTCGACACGCACCAGCACATCGGCCAAAGTGGTCTCGGAAATCTCCTCACCGGCCAAAAGAATACGCTCGTGAAAGCGCACCAAATGCGGCGAATGATAGGCATGCACGGCCTTGCTGTCGGCCTCCAATATGGCGCGCAGCATGGCGGCGGTGGAGCCTTTGCCGTTTGTGCCGGCGATATGAATGATGGGCGGACATTTATCCTGCGGATGGTCAAGCGCTGCCAAAAGGCGCCACATGCGGTCGAGCGATAAATCGATAAGCCGAGGATGCAGCGCCAATAGGCGTTCTAACAATAAATCTGAACCGGTTTCAGACACGAATTAAAATTAAACAGTAGCGCTTTGCGGCACGCGCCCGCCGGTCAAAAGGTCAATCAGGCGCGCCAAAGTGGCGGGCATATCAAGGCGATGCACCACCATATCGACCATGCCATGTTCCAATAAATATTCGGCGCGTTGAAACCCCTCGGGCAGTTTTTCCTTAATCGTGTCTTGGATAACGCGCGGTCCGGCAAAACCGATAAGCGCGCCCGGTTCGGCAATGTGAACATCGCCCAACATACCGTAAGAGGCCGTTACCCCACCTGTGGTTGGGTCGGTCAAAACAACAATATAGGGCAAGCCGCGCTCGCGTAATTGCTGCACAATCACGGTCGTGCGCGGCATTTGCATGAGCGATAAAATACCTTCTTGCATGCGCGCGCCACCGGCTGCGGCAACCATGATAAGCGGCGCATCATTTTCTAGCGCTGCCTCGCCCGCCGTGACCACGGCTTCACCCGCCGCCATGCCCAGCGATCCGCCCATAAAGGCGAAATCCTGCACCGCGATAATCGCTGCTTGGCCGCCCAAACTGCCTTTGGCAACTTTTACCGCGTCTTTGTCACCGCTTTTGGTGCGCGCATCTTTCAGGCGCTCGGCATATTTTTTCTGGTCTTTGAATTTCAACGGGTCATGCGCCACATCGGGCAGGTCAATGAGCTCATATGCGCCATCATCGAACAAGGCCTGAAATCGTTCATCGGCACCGATGCGCATATGATGGTCGCAACCAGGGCAAACCTTCTGCAAATTTTCCAAATCACGGTGAAAAATCATCTCACCGCATTTTTTGCACGCTTCCCATAGATTATCGGGCGTGTCATCGCGCTCGCGAAACACGCTTGGAAAACGCGGTCGTACGAAATTTTTAATCCAATTCATAGCCTGCCTCCTATCACGGATAGACCATAATGCGAATCAACTAAGTCCTATTTACACCCTCAGCCAACGCGCTGGCAAGCGCCAGAACCTTTTCTGCTGATTTTTCAGGCGTTTCGGCGGTTTCGGCAATGACATCAACCAGTGCCGAGCCGACCACAACGCCGTCGGAAAACTCTGCCATTTCAGCCGCTTGCTCGGCACTGCGGATACCGAAACCGACACAAACCGGTAAATCAGTATGCGCTTTAAGGCGCGCTATATTTGCCGCCACGGCCTGTTTTTGCGGCGCGGCAGCGCCGGTAATTCCGGTAATCGAGACATAATAAACAAAGCCCGATGTGTTTTTGAGCACCTCGGGCAGGCGTTTATCATCTGTGGTCGGTGTCGCCAAGCGAATGAAATTGAGCCCCGCCGCAACACAAGGCAAGCACAATTCCTCGTCTTCTTCGGGCGGTAAATCGACAATAATCAACCCATCGACCCCGGCCATGCGCGCCGCGTCGATAAAACGGTCAACGCCAAACGCGTAAATCGGATTATAATAACCCATCAGCACAATCGGCGTTGTGTCGTTTTGTTTCCTGAAATCGCGCACCATATCCAGCGTTCCGGTCAATGTCTGACCGGCCGCCAAAGCACGCTGTGAAGCGGCTTGAATGGACGGGCCATCAGCCATCGGGTCGGTAAACGGCATGCCCAATTCAATAATATCAGCGCCCGCGCCGGGTAAGCCGGCCAAAATATCGGCTGAAATTTCAGGCGTCGGATCACCCGCCGTGACGAAAGCAACAAATGCTTTTTTATCTTCTGCCCGCAGGTCGGCAAACAGAGTGTCGATGCGACCGGCCATGTTACAAATCGACCTTCAAATGCTCGGCGACGGCAAACACATCCTTGTCGCCGCGCCCACACATATTCATCAGTAATAAATGGTCGGCGGGCAAATCACCGGCAATTTTGCCGACATGGGCAAGCGCGTGACTGGGCTCAAGCGCCGGAATAATCCCCTCCAGACGAGTGATAAGTTGAAACGCTTCCAATGCTTCGGCATCAGTGGCCGAGACATATTCGACCCGCCCGCTATCGCGCAAATAAGAATGTTCAGGGCCAATGCCCGGATAATCGAGACCGGCTGAAATGGAATGGCCTTCAATAATCTGCCCGTCGGCATCTTGCAAAAGATAGGTGCGATTGCCGTGCAAGACACCGGGCTGACCACCCGCCAAAGAGGCCGCATGGTCGGATGTATCAAGCCCATAGCCACCCGCTTCAACGCCGATAATATTGACATCAGGTTCGTCAAGAAACGGGTGAAACAGGCCCATTGCATTGGAGCCACCACCGATACAGGCAATCAATGTGTCCGGCAAACGGCCCTCGCGCGCCAGCATTTGCTCTTTGGTTTCGCGGCCAATAATGGATTGAAAATCACGCACCATGGCGGGATAGGGGTGTGGGCCGGCCACCGTACCGATAATGTAAAATGTGTCTTCGACATTGGTCACCCAGTCGCGCAATGCTTCATTCATCGCATCTTTTAGCGTGCCCGCACCCGATGTGACGGGGCGAATATCGGCCCCCAGCAATTTCATGCGAAATACATTCGGCTTTTGCCGCTCAATATCGGTTGCGCCCATAAACACGGTGCACGGCAAACCAAAACGCGCCGCCACAGTGGCAACCGCAACGCCGTGCTGACCGGCACCGGTTTCAGCAATGATACGGGTTTTGCCCATGCGCTTGGCGAGCAAGATTTGTCCCAAGCAATTATTAATTTTATGGCTGCCCGTATGGTTCAGCTCATCGCGCTTTAAATAGACTTTGGCACCGCCATAATGCGC
>JAKMCZ010000108.1 GCA_022428185.1 Alphaproteobacteria bacterium
CCGCATCGACAATCGAAAAATGCGTCGTCTCGGCGCTTTCCATCGCCGCCACATAGCCGGGCTTTACCTGTTCGCTGGGGGTTTTTTGCAGCGGCGAAATATCACCATTGCGGCGCGCGATATAAGCCCGATCGGTCAGCCCTGCAATATCGACCTCGACAAAATCAGTGTCGCCCAAATGGGTGGCGCGGTCGGCATAGGTGCGCCGCTCCAACTCGGTCATCAGGTGAATGTGCGCCGCCGAATTATGCCGCAGCGAGCTTATGTCATGCGCCTCTGCGCCCTGCAAAAGCTGCGCCAGCGCCACCCCGCCGGAACTGGGCGGCGGCATGGAAATAACCTCATGCCCGCGATAGGTGAAGCGCACCGGCGCGCGCCATACCGGCTCATAAGCAGCCAAATCTTGATAGGTAATCAGCCCGCCACCGGCGCGCATTTCATCGACCAGCATGTCGGCGACCCAGCCCTCGTAAAAACCGGGGCGACCGCGCTTGCCGATAACCTCTAGCGTGCGAGCCAAATTGGGAAACTTAATCCGCTCTCCGGCGCGCCATTTGCCGCGCTCTTTCAACACGGGCGGGGTGTGCCGATTGACCTCGGCAAAAACCGTTTGAAAGCGGTTAAACTCGCGTGCCGCTTTCGGCGTCAGCACAAACCCCTCAGCCGCCAGATTTACAGCCGGGCGAATGAGCACATCCCACGGTTTAGAGCCAAATTTTTCGTGCAGCGCCACCATGCCGGCCACACTGCCCGGCACACCGACCGCCAAATGTCCGGTCAGGCTCAGCCCCTTAATCACATCGCCGTTTTCATCGAGATACATATCGCGGCTGGCATCAACCGGCGCGCGCTCACGAAAATCGAGCGTGCCATTGCGGCCATCAGCCATGCGATAAACCATAAAACCGCCACCGCCAATATTGCCCGCTTGCTGGTAAACCACGGCGAGCGCAAAATTGACCGCCACCGCCGCGTCAAACGCATTGCCGCCCTCGCGCAGCACATTGCGCCCCACCTCGGAGGCCAGCCGATGCGCCGACACGACCATCGCCGTCTCGCCATAAACCCCCTTGGGCGCAAGCCGCCAATGATGGCTGAGGTGCAAATATTGAATGTGCAGAAACGGCGCGGCAAACATCAGTGCCACCACTGCAAAAACCGCCAATACCGGCTGCTTGGGGGATTGATACATGGGCGACTTCCTTAAAATGACCAGAGGAAGACTAACAGGTGAGAGGATTTGGGCAAGTTTTGCCGCATCGCGCCGCTGCCGCACTTGCCCAACCCCCTGCTTCGCCCTACCATTAATATCGAAAAGGGAGACTGCTATGAGTGCTGCTGAGAAAATTCTGCCGGGTCTTGAAAAATATGCCCGTTTGTTCGAGCCGTTAAAGCTGGGGCATACGACAATAAAAAACCGCTCGATTATGGGGTCGATGCATACCGGCCTTGAGGAGCTGCCTGACGGATTTGACCGCATGGCGGCCTATTATGCCGAGCGCGCGGCCGGCGGTGTCGGCATGATTATCACCGGCGGCATTGCGCCGAATGAAGAAGGCGGCATGGTGATGCGCGACAAGGACGGCAATCGTCTGTTCGCCGCGTCCAAACTGTCAAATGATGAAGAGGCGGCAGGGCATAGCACTGTCACCAAAGCGGTGCATGACGCGGCACCCGATTGCAAATTCGTGATGCAAATTCTGCATATGGGGCCGCTGGCTTATAATGATGCGCCGGTTGCGCCCTCGCCCGTCAAATCGCGCATCGGAGCTTTCGCGCCGACCGAGATGGACGAGGCAGGCATTGAAAAACAAATTGCCGACCATGCCGAATGTGCGCGTCTGGCAAAACAAGCCGGTTATGACGGCGTCGAGATTATCGGCTCGGCGGGTTATTTGCTGTCGACGTTTCTGGTTGAAAAAACCAATCAACGCACCGACCAATGGGGCGGCTCTTACGAAAACCGCATGCGCTTTCCGCTTGAGGTTGCCAAACGATGCCGCGAAACCGTCGGCGATGACTTCATCATCATCTTCCGCATTGCGGCGATGGACATGCTGCAAGGCGGCATGAGCTGGGACGAAGTGGCTGAACTGTCGCGCGAGCTTGAGAAAGTTGGCGTGTCGATTATCTCGACCCATTTCACCTGGCATGAAAGTGCCGTGCCGACCATTGCCACAATGGTGCCGCGCGCCGCCTTCACCTCGGTAACGGCGCGGGTGCGCAAAGAAGTATCGATACCCGTCATCACCTCAAACCGTATCAACATGCCGCATGTCGCCGAAGAAGTGCTTGAGCGCGGCGACGCGGATTTGGTGTCGATGGCGCGCCCGATGCTGGCTGACAGCCAATTTATGAATAAGGCGGCGGAAGATCGCGCCGATGAGATTAACACCTGCATTGCGTGTAATCAGGCCTGCCTCGACCATACATTTGGCGGCAAGACGACAAGCTGTCTGGTTAATCCGCGTGCCTGCCACGAAACGCTGCTCAAATATGAGCCGACCGACAATCCGAAAGCGATTGCCGTTATCGGTGCCGGACCGGCCGGGCTGGCCTATGCCACCACGGCGGCAGAGCGCGGCCACAAGGTGACGCTGATAGACGCGGCGGACGAAATTGGCGGGCAGTTCAACCTCGCCAAGCTGGTGCCGGGCAAGGAAGAGTTTTACGAGACCGTGCGCTATTACAATAAAATGATTGAGAAGCTGGGCATTGAGCTTCGGCTCAACACCCGCGCCGATGCCGATATGCTGAGCGAGGCGGGGTTCGACCATGTGGTTGTTGCCACCGGCATCACCCCGCGTGTGCCTGATATTGAGGGCATCGCGCATGAAAAAGCGGTCAGCTATGTTGATGTGCTGAAGGGCAAAAAGCCGGTCGGTAAGCGCGTGGCGATTATGGGCGCGGGCGGCATCGGTTTTGATGTTGCTGATACCATTTCGCATGACGGCCCGTCGGGCGCGATGGATATTGACGTGTTCGCCAAAGAATGGGGCGTTGATTTCAAAAACCACCCGCGCGGCGGCGTGACCGGCATTGAGCCTGAGGTCGCCAGTGCCGACCGCGAAATTTTCCTGATGCAACGCAAAGACACCAATGTCGGCAAGGGGCTGGGCAAAACCACCGGCTGGACGCATCGGCTGACGCTGCAACGGCGCGGCGTGAAAATGTTGAATGGCATTGAATATCGCAAGATTGATGATGCCGGACTGCACATCACCGCCAATGGCAAGCCTGATATTTTAGAGGTCGATACGGTGATTATTTGCGCCGGACAAGAGCCGCTGCGCGAACTGCACGACGCGCTGGACGCCAAAGGCGTGTCGGTCGAACTGGTCGGCGGCGCGTATGAGGCAGCCGAGCTGGACGCCAAGGCGGCGATTAAGCAGGCCAGTGAGTTGGCGTCACAAATCTAGAAAAGAGAAAGCGGAGGGTTTGATTCAGGTTTATTTTGTCGGTTACTGACTAGCCGACTTCGCTCCCTCCGGTCGCTGCGCTGGCAGAAAGCGGGCTAGGCTTCGTTTCACTCAGCAAGCCCTTCTACTGAGTGGTCTCGATATTCAATTGTCCGGCTAGGCCGGCATCGCGGTGCACGTGAATGGCTTGATATTCTTCCGATGCCATCATATCTGCCATTGCTTTGCGGTTGGGATATTTGGCAATTCCCACTTGGTCCCAAAGCTCTCCAACCTCGCCCAGCATCAGCCGCTGCACGTCACCGAAAAACAACATTTCCCCGCCCAGTTTGTGAATGATTTTGGCGACTTCCACCCCGTAAAGCGTGTAGGCCTCGACACCCGTCATATCGGTGCCGTGCATTTCGTGGTCTTCGGGATAGTCGGCCTTGTCCTTAAACTTCAGCAAATTGACCATGCATATTGGCTTGCCGTGGTCATTCTCAAAAAAGCCCTTCATCTGAGCATCAGACGGGGTAACCGCATTTTTAACTTCCATCGGGGTATCTCCTGTTTCGGTGGCTTACAAAAAGCATGACGCGTATGGCGTAAAGGTGTAAACAACGCTTAAACCGAAGACAAGAAAAGAAGACAAGAAAAATTGCTTCAAGACACTGAAAACGCGAAATTTTGCGTTATATAAAAGGAAGCAAAGGGGATTCATAATAAATGGACTTCGATCCTGACAATCATGACACGCAACCGGTTGTCGAGAGCAAACGCCGACGGCGGCTGTTCTCGCCGGTTTTTACGGCAATTATCGTCTTTCTTGCCCTTGTCGGCTGGCTGGGCAGCGGCGTTCTTTTCAACACTGAAAAGGTCGAAGCCGCCAAGTCGATTATGGAAACCGACAATATTTCCCGCAATTTTAAGGTTGTGGTGCGCGAGGTGCGCGTCGAGAGCTATCCCAATACCGTTATTTTGCAGGCGCGCAGCGAGGCCGACAAGATTGTCACCATCGCGTCTGAAACCGGCGGCACCATCAGCAAGCTGCCGGTGCTTAAAGGTGCGTTTGTGCAAAAAGGGCAAATCATTTGCCGCATTGATGTCGGCGCGCGTGGCGCAAACTTGGCGCAAGCCCGCGCCCAGCGCGATGCGCGCAAAATCGAATTCAACGCGGCTGAAAAATTGGTCAAGCAAGGGCATATGTCGAAAAGCCAAATGGCCGGCGCACAAGCCGCCTATGACGCTTCCGTCGCCGCCGTGAAAGCCGCCTTGGTAGAGCTTGAGCGGACCAAAATTCGCGCCCCGTTTGACGGTATTCTCGACCGCCAACCGGTAAAAATCGGTCACTTCATGTCGCCGGGCCAGCCTTGCGGCACGGTGATTGACAAAGACCCGCTGCTGGTTGTTGGCTATGTCGCTGAAAGTCAAATTAACCGCGTCTCGGTCGGCGCTGACGGCTCGGCCAAGTTTTCGACCGGCGAAGTGGCACAAGGCAAAATCCGCTATATCGCCGAAAGCCCCAATCTGACGACGCGCACGTTTCGCGTCGAATTGGAGGTCGCAAATAAGGATTTGCTGCTGCGCGACGGCCTGACCGCCGAATTGATTATCAATGCCGGTGAGGTGCTTGCCAGCCGCGTGCCGCAAAGCGTTCTTACAT
>JAKMCZ010000112.1 GCA_022428185.1 Alphaproteobacteria bacterium
TATTCGTGCCTATATCCAAAATGTGCGCCGCGAACAGCGCGGCCCGCAGGTGATTTTATCGCGCACTGACCCGGCCTTTATGTCGAAACTGTTCATGCAAGAAGTGCCGGAAATTTATGACGGCGTCATCGAAGTGCGTGCCGTCGCGCGCGACCCGGGCAGCCGCGCCAAAATCGGCGTGATTTCCAATGATCCGGGAATTGATCCGGTCGGCGCGTGTGTTGGCATGCGCGGCAGTCGGGTTCAGGCCGTGGTCAATGAGTTGCAGGGCGAAAAGGTCGATATTATTCCGTGGTCGCCCGACCCTGCTGCGTTCATCGTCAATGCGCTGGCTCCGGCGGAAGTTACCAAAGTGGTGCTTGATGAAGATGTGCAACGCATCGATGTGGTGGTGCCGGATGAGCAATTGAGCCTCGCCATCGGGCGGCGTGGACAAAATGTGCGCCTCGCCTCGCAACTGACCGGCTGGGACATTGATATTATGACCGAAGCGCAGGAAAGCGAGCGTCGTCAAACCGAGTTTGCCGAGCGCACTGCCTTGTTTATGGAGGCGCTTGATGTCGATGAGATGATTGCCCAACTTTTGGCCTCTGAAGGTTTTGCCACAGTCGAAGAAGTGGCCTATGTGCCGATTGAAGAGATTACCTATATTGAGGGCTTTGACGAGGAAACCGCTCAGGAAATTCAAAATCGTGCGCGCGACCATTTGGACCGCGAAAATGAGAAGCTTGATGCGCAACGCAAAGAAATGGGCGTCGGCGATGATTTGGCGGCGATGGAAGGCATCACACCCGCCATGTTGGTGCGGTTTGGTGAAAACGACATTAAATCACTGGAAGATTTTGCCGGTTGTGTGACCGATGATTTGACCGGTTGGTTTGAAACTGTCGAGCGTCGCCGCGTGCGCCAAGAGGGTATTTTAGACGGTTTTGATATCAATGCTGAGGAAGCTGAAAACATGATTATGGCGGCGCGCGTTGAAGCCGGTTGGATTACCCAAGAGGAATTGGACCAGCAACGGGCTGAAGAAGCGGCGCGCATTGCTGAGGCCGAAGCGGCGGAAGCGGCTGAAGCTGCGGGTGAGACAGCGCCGGAAGCAGGAGCTGAAACGGGAGCTGAAAAAGAAGCCCCGGACAGCCCCGATAGTGACGACACAGCCGCCGGCTTTTCGGCAGAATAATGGCCTTTAAGGACCGATATGACCAAACAGCCGACAGCGCAAATTGCGCCACAGCAAGGCCAGGCAGAACAATGCCACATTAGCGGCGTCACAGATGCGCCGGCCAACATGCTGCGCTTTGTTTATGCGCCGTCCCAGGACGGGCAGAAAAAAGGGGTTTTGACCCCGGATTTGGCGGTGCGACTGCCCGGCGAGGGCATTTGGCTGGTCAATCGTAAATTGCTGGTCGCTGATTTGGCCGCGCGCGCCGACATTGACACGGCCTCAGATTTGGCCGAGCGGGTTGAAAAACTGATGCGGGCGCATCTGACCTCGCTTTTGTCCCTGGCTCGCAAAGCCGGTTCGCTGGTGTCGGGATTTGGCAAAACAGAGGCGGCGCTCAGCGCCGGTCGCCTGCGTTTATTAATCGGTGCGCATGACGGCGCGGCGGACGGGCGGCGCAAATTAATGAAGAAAGCGGAAGCGGCGGGCATCTTGTGGTCGACGCTGTTGAGCAGTGATGAATTGGGCATGGCCTTAGGTCGTGCAAATGTGATACATGCAGGGCTTACCGATGTCGGATGGGCCGAGCGTTTTCAACGTGAAGCCGGGCGGCTTGCCGCCTATTTAGGCGACATTGATGGGAGAATGAGTGAATGAGCGACGCAGAAACAGGCGATGAAAGCCAAAAAGAAGACGGCGGTAAGGCAAAAACCCTGTCCTTAAAACGCACGGTCGAAAGCGGACAAGTGCGCCAAAGCTTCTCGCATGGTCGTTCGAAATCAGTGCTGGTTGAAAAGCGCCGCAAGCGCATTGTCAAACCGGGACAAGAAGGCGCCGATGCGCTGCAAGATGCAGAAGCGCCTGCCGCTGAAGCGCAACCGACAGCCGAAGCGCCATCGGCCAAGCCGTCCATGCCATCGATGCCGGACGGGCTGTCAAAAGCCGAACAAGAAAAGCGCCTTGCCGCTGTTGCCGAGGCGAAGACGCGCGCTGTTGAAGAAGCCAAGCAGGCTGAGATTGACGCCAAGCGCCATGCCGAAGAAGCGGCACGACGTTCGGAAGAACGTGCGCAGGTCGAGGCCGAAGACGCCCGTCGCCAACAAGAGCAATCCAAAAAGGCCAAACCGAAATCGGCCGGTGAGGCCGCTGTGCCTGATGCTGACCGGTCGCTTAAACCGGCAACCCGTCGCGCTGGCGATGATGATAAAAAACGCGCCGAAGAGAAAAAACGTCCGGCATCTGAAAAACGCGACGGCGAAAGACGTCGACGGGCGGGCAAGCTGACGATTAATGATGCACTCAATGATGAGGAGCGCGTGCGCTCTTTGGCCTCCATGCGGCGGCGGCGCGAGCGTGAAAAGCGTCAAGCTAGCTCATCCGATAGCGGAGAAAAAGTATCGCGCATGGTGCAATTGCCCGACACAATTACCATTCAAGAGCTTGCCAATCGCATGGCCGAGCGCGCCGTTGATGTGATTAAAGTGTTGATGCAGCAAGGCGTTATGGCGCAAATCAATGATGTTATCGATGCCGATACGGCACAGATTGTCGCCGAGGATTTAGGCCATAAAGTGCGCCGCGTTTCTGAAAGCGATGTCGAAGATGCAATTGTGACGGCTGATGATGAGGATGCTGATAAAGCGCCACGTCCGCCTGTTGTCACCGTGATGGGTCATGTCGACCACGGCAAAACATCGCTGCTCGATGCGCTTCGAAAAGCCAAAGTGGCAGACGGCGAAGCCGGGGGCATTACCCAGCATATTGGTGCTTATCAAACCGAAACCAAGAGCGGTGAATTGGTCACCTTTATCGATACGCCCGGTCATGCCGCGTTTACCGCCATGCGCGCGCGCGGTGCCAGAGTAACCGATATTGTTATTTTGGTGGTCGCCGGAGATGACGGGGTGATGCCGCAAACCATCGAAGCGGTCAATCACGCCAAAGCGGCCGAAGCGCCAATGATTGTCGCCATTAACAAGATGGATAAACCCGAAGCGGATGCGACACGGGTGAAGAATGAACTGCTCGGCCAAGAAGTGATTTCTGAAGATATGGGCGGCGACACACAAATGATTGAGGTCTCGGCACAAACCGGTGACGGGCTCGATGATTTGCTGGAAGCGGTGACCTTGCAGGCCGAATTGATGGAATTGAAAGCCATGTCGGCGCGCGATGCTGAAGGCATTGTTATCGAAGCAAGGCTCGATAAGGGGCGCGGCGCGGTTGCCACGGTTTTGGTGCAGCGCGGCACGTTGAATGTCGGCGATATTTTTGTTGTCGGTCAGGAGTCAGGACGCGTGCGCGCCCTGGTCAATGACCGCGGCGAATCGGTCGAATCGGCCGGCCCGGCAACACCGGTAGAAGTATTGGGCGCGGGTGGCGCACCCGGTGCAGGTGAATTATTGACGGTGGTTGAAAACGAAGCGCGGGCGCGCGAAGTGGCTGATTATCGCGCTCGAAAAGCGCGCGAGCAAGCAACGATGGCAGGCCCACGCGCCGCCTCGTTGGACCAAATAATGAACCAACTGCAATCAGCCGAAAAATCCGAAATGGCATTGCTGGTCAAAGGTGATGTGCAAGGTTCGGTCGAGGCGATTACGCAAGCGGCTCAAAAACTTGGCAATGACGAGGTCTCGGCGCGGGTTGTGCATAATGGTGTTGGCGGTATTACCGAAAGCGACATAACGCTGGCGAGTGCGTCCAATGCGGTAGTGATGGGCTTTAATGTGCGCGCCAATGGGCAAGCGCGCCAAGCGGCCGAAGCAGCCGGCATTGAAATTCGTTATTACAATGTGATTTATGATTTGGTCGATGATTTGAAAGCCGCCATGGCCGGCATGTTGTCGCCTGAGTTGCGCGAAACGGCGCTCGGCAAAGCCAAAGTGCTGGAAGTGTTTGCTGTCGGCAAGGGCGATAAGGCGGCCGGTTGTCTGATTGAAGAGGGTATGGTGCGCCGTGGCGCAAAAGTGCGCCTCATTCGCGACGATATTGTCATTCATGAAGGCGAATTATCGTCGCTGCGCCGCTTCAAAGACGAAGTAAAGGAAGTGCCGTCGGGTCAAGAATGTGGCATGGCATTTGAAAACTATGCCGATTTGAAAGCCGATGACATTATCGAATGTTACGAGGTTGAAGAGGTCGCCCGCACATTGGACGACTAAGCGGACCTATCCGCACCAGCCGCGCTGCATCAAATCAACCGCAATGAGAAGATTTGAAACTGATGAGCAAGCCGAGAGACGGAAAACAGCCGAGCCAACGGCAATTGCGCGTCGGTGAATTATTGCGCCAGCGTCTGAGCGAGGAATTGCGCCGCTTTGATTTCGAACCGAAGATTTTGAAACGCGCCGTATTGACCGTTACGCAAGTTGCGGTCAGTCCCGATTTGCGCAAAGCGACGGCGTTTATCATGCCCCTTGGTGGCGATAATGCCGAAGCGATTGTAGCCTTATTAAACGATGATGTGGCGCGTCTTAAAAAACCGGTTTTGAGCGGTTTGCATCTGAAATATGTGCCTGATTTTGTTTTCCGCGTCGATGAGAGCTTTGACCGAGCCGCGCATATGGATGCGCTATTGGCGGAAAATGCAGTGCAGCGCGATATTGATGACACGCCCGATAACAGGCTCGATAATAAGCTTGACGATAAACCGACGGCAGCCGAAAGCGATACGGCGCACGAGGACGGCTAATGGCCGAACCGCAGTCGCCAGATGATAAACCGGTTCAAAAACAGCGCCGCAAAAAAGGCCGCGCGGTTTCGGGTTGGGTCAATCTCGACAAGCCTTTAGGGCTCGGGTCAACCCCTGCCGTCGGTCAAATCCGCCGCCTGTTTGAGGCGCAAAAAGCCGGTCACGCAGGCACGCTTGACCCGCTGGCTAGCGGCATGTTGCCGATTGCTCTAGGCGAAGCGACCAAAACCGTATCGTTCATGCAAGAAGCCGATAAAACCTATGAGGTGGTGGTCGATTTTTCTGCCGCCACCGAGACCGACGACGCCGAAGGCGCGGTGCTTGACAGCAATGACATGCGTCCCGACGAGGCTGAGCTCGAAGCGGCGTTGGGACAATTTATCGGTTCTATTGAGCAAGTGCCGCCCCAATTTTCGGCCATTCGTAAGCAGGGCCAGCGCGCCTACGATTTGGCGCGCGCCGGACAAAAAGTCGATTTGGCACCGCGCCTTGTGCGTATTGATGCCATTTCATTGCTTGAACGGCTCGATAAAGACCGTTTTTGCCTCAAAGTCGATTGCGGCAAAGGCGTCTATATTCGGGCGCTGGCGCGCGATTTAGCTCAGGTTTTGGGCGGTTTTGCCCATGTCGGTGCCTTGCGACGGACGCGGGTTGGACGATTTGACGAAAAAACCGCTTTAGGGCTGGAAAAGCTAACCGCTTTGGGCCATAGTGCGCTCAATTTGGCGGCCCTAGATGCTTGCCTGTTACCGCTCGAGACCGCGCTGGACGACATCCCGGCATTGGCCTTAAGCGATGACGCGGCATCTCGCATAAAGCAGGGGCAAGCTATATCACCGCCCGAAGCGCCGGTTTATCATCTGATGTCAGATGCGGCAATGCGCGGGACTATGCTTTTAACCCATGACGGCAAGGCTTTAGCCATCGCCCAAATGGAACAAGCAAAGGGGCTGATAAAGCCGAGGCGGGTGTTCAATCTCTAAACGGGGTTTGTTTAAAACAGACCCAAAGGAGGATTGTGATGTCGATTTCAGCCGAGCGCAAATCTGCGCTCATTAAAGAATATGCCACAGGCGACGGCGACACAGGTTCGCCCGAAGTACAAGTGGCGATTTTATCGGAACGTATTTCCAATCTGACCGAGCATTTCAAAACCCATGCCAAGGATAATCATTCGCGGCGTGGTCTGTTGAAGCTGGTCAGTCTGCGTCGGCGTTTGCTCGATTACGTGAAAGACCGTGACCATGCGCGCTATGAAGAGCTGATCAAGCGTTTGGGCTTGCGTCGATAAATTTACAGCCTTGCGGCAAGGCGCCGACTTTTGACAAGTCGGCTTTTGCCTTTTGGTTAAGAACTGCCGTCTGGGGCCAGACGGGTTTGTTGGCATGGGGCCGACAAAACATGTGGACGAGAACCGGCCCGTTTCAGGTTCTCTAAGATAGACCGCAAGAAGCGGTCATGGCGATGCCGACAATTTGATGATGTAGGGGTCGGGTCGCTTTGAAGGATAATTGAATGTTTGATATTACTCGTGAAGAGATTGAATGGGGGGGTCGTACATTGACCCTCGAAACAGGCCGCATTGCCCGTCAGGCTGACGGCGCGGTTCTCGCCACTTATGGCGAAACCAGCGTGCTGGCAACCGTTGTCGGTGACCGCGCGCCAAAACCGGGGTTGGATTTTTTTCCACTGACCGTGAATTACCAAGAAAAAGCCTATGCAGCCGGTAAAGTGCCGGGCGGCTATTTCAAGCGCGAAGGGCGCCCGAGCGAGAAAGAGACACTTATCTGTCGCTTGATTGACCGACCCATTCGCCCGTTATTTGTCAAAGGTTTCAAAAACGAGACGCAAGTGATTGCGACCGTGATGAGCCATGACCTTGAAAATGATGCTGATATTGTCGCCATGGTGGCGGTGTCGGCGGCGTTGACCATTTCCGGTCTGCCGTTTCAAGGCCCGATTGGTGCGGCGCGTGTCGGCTTTATTGACGGCGAATATGTGCTCAACCCAACGCTTGACCAAATGGAGGATACCAGCCTCGATTTGGTGGTGGCCGGAACCGATGATGCGGTTTTGATGGTCGAGTCGGAAGCCGATGAATTGTCGGAAGAAGTGATGCTGGGCGCGGTGATGTTCGGTCATCGTGAGTTTCAACCGATTATTGAGGCGTGTATCCGCATGGGCGAAAAAGCGGCGAAAGAGCCGCGCAATGTGCCCGAAAGCGATGATAGCGAGCTGAAAGCCGGTGTTGCCAAAATTGCCCAAGACGGGCTGGTGGCCGCTTATGGCGAAGCCGATAAACA
Source organism: Alphaproteobacteria bacterium (assembly GCA_022428185.1). Lineage (GTDB taxonomy): Bacteria > Pseudomonadota > Alphaproteobacteria > RS24 > RS24 > UBA8337. The sequence goes on from JAKMCZ010000112.1 coordinate 7,157, forward strand.
AACCCGCCAAACCGCGATTGCGGCTCTGCGCGACCAAGTTAATTCAGACCTGGTGGCTGAAGATGCCAGCCCTGACGAGCGCAATGCGGTTGGCGGTGCGTTTAAATCACTGGAAAGCGATATTGTGCGTGGCGGTATTTTGGATACTGAAAAACGTATTGACGGTCGCGGTCTGGCCGATGTGCGCCCGATTGTGTCGGAAGCCGGTGTGCTGCCGCGCACGCATGGCTCGGCCCTGTTCACCCGAGGCGAAACGCAAGCTTTGGTGGTGGCAACTTTGGGCACGGGCGATGACGAGCAATTTGTCGATGCGCTGGAAGGCACATATCGCGAAAACTTTATGCTGCATTATAACTTCCCGCCCTATTCGGTCGGTGAAACCGGCCGTGTCGGTTTCACCGGTCGCCGCGAAATCGGTCACGGCAAGCTCGCTTGGCGGGCGTTGAAAGCCATGTTGCCGACCAAGGATGAGTTTCCTTACACGCTGCGTTTGGTATCGGAAGTTACTGAGAGTAACGGCTCATCATCAATGGCGACCGTGTGCGGCTCGTCACTGGCGATGATGGATGCCGGTGTGCCGTTGAAAAAACCGGTCGCCGGTATTGCCATGGGTCTGATTAAAGAGGGCGATCGTTTCGCCGTTCTGTCCGATATTTTGGGCGATGAAGACCATTTGGGTGATATGGACTTTAAAGTGGCGGGCACTGAAGACGGTATTACCTCGCTGCAAATGGACATTGAAATCACCGGCATTACCGAGGAAATCATGCAAGTCGCGCTTGACCAAGCGAAAGGCGGACGGGTGCATATTCTTGGCGAAATGTCTAAAGCACTGACCGAAGCGCGTGACGAAATGGGCGAATATGCGCCCAAAATCGAAACCATTCAGGTGCCGCAGGATAAAATCCGAGAAGTTATCGGCACCGGTGGCAAGGTTGTGCGCGAGATTGTTGAAACCTCAGGCGCCAAGATTGATATTGGTGATGACGGGCTGATTAAAGTCGCCTCGTCTGATGCAGCGGCGATTAAATCGGCGCTCGACCAGATTAACTCCATCGTGGCAGAGCCGGAAGTCGGCGTGATTTATGAAGGCACGGTCGTGAAGACGATGGATTTTGGCGCATTCGTCAACTTCTTCGGTAAGCGCGACGGGCTGGTGCATATTTCACAACTGGCTGACCATCGGGTTGAAAACACCACCGATATCGTCAAAGAAGGCGACACGGTAAAGGTTAAGCTGGTCGGCTTTGACGATCGTGGCAAGGTGCGCTTGTCGATGAAAACCGTCGACCAAGAAACCGGCGAAGACCTTGAAGGCAAAACCGCCGACGCTGAGTAATTACGCAGCCGAAACAGATATGAAAAGGGCGGGATTTAATCCCGCCTTTTTTTGTGTGTTGCGCGGTCTAAATCAAACCTGCCGCATAAGCCCTGCCGCGTCAGACGCGGCGCATAACCAAAGTTGCATTGGTGCCGCCAAAGCCAAATGAGTTCGACACGACGGTGTTAAGCTTGGCACCATCGCGGGTCTCTTGCGCAATCGGCATATCGGCAAAGTCCGGGTCAAGCTCTTCAATATGGGCTGAGCCGGCAATGAAATCGTCCTGCATCATCAGCAAAGCATAAATTGCCTCTTGCACGCCGGCGGCGCCGAGCGAATGACCCGACAGCGATTTGGTGGCTGAAAAAGCCGGACAATCAGCGCCGAACACTTCGCGCAAAGCCTCGATTTCCTTAATGTCACCGACCGGCGTTGAGGTGGCATGCGGGTTGATGTAGTCAATCGGCGCGTCGAGATCTTTCATCGCCATTTGCATGCAGCGCACCGCGCCTTCACCGCTCGGCTGCACCATATCGTGACCGTCTGAGGTGGCGCCATAGCCGACAATTTCGCCATAGATTTTGGCGCCGCGTTTTTGCGCGCGCTGCATTTCTTCCAGCACTAAAACACCGGCTCCGCCGGCAATCACAAAACCGTCGCGGTTTTTGTCATAAGCGCGGCTGGCGGTTTGCGGCGTGTCATTATAATTGGCACTCATCGCGCCCATAGCATCAAACAAAACTGACAAAGCCCAGTCCAGTTCTTCGCCGCCACCGGCAAACATCACATCTTGCTTGCCCCATTGAATCATCTCGGCCGCATTGCCGATGCAATGCGAGGAGGTGGCGCAGGCTGATGAGATGGAATAATTAATCCCCTTAATGCCGAAAGGTGTCGCCAAAGTGGCCGAATTGGTTGAGCTCATGGCTTTCGGCACGGCAAACGGGCCGACCCGTTTGGGGCTGGCATTGCGCGCCGTATCGGCTGCCGCAATCAGCGCTTTGGTCGATGGCCCGCCCGAACCCATAATCAGACCGGTCATCGGGTTTTGCACCGTGTCTTGGTCCAGTCCGGCATCGGCAATGGCTTGTTCCATCGCGACATAATTCCATGCCGCGCCGTCGCCCATAAAGCGGCGCACACGCTTATCAACGGCTTCTTCAATGTTCAAATCGGGTTGGCCCGCCACTTGGCTGCGAAAGCCCAATTCGGCAAATTCCGCCATCGCAGAGATGCCCGATTTGCCTTCCGCCAAAGCGCTAGAGACTTGTTGAACATTATTGCCGAGACTCGACACTATGCCCATTCCGGTAATCGCGACACGTCGCATGGTGTTCTCCTAAATTACATTTGTTCGGGGTGAAACAAGCCGACCCGAAGCCCTTCGGCTTCATAAATCAATTTATCGTCGGCATAAAGGCGTGCATCGCCTATGCCCATGACCAGTTTGCCCGCCAATACGCGCTTCATGTCAATTTCATAGCGCACTAGCTTAATGTCAGGCATGACCTGACCGGTAAATTTAATGCTGCCGCCCAGTGCGCGCCCGCGCCCGGGATGCCCAAGCCAGCCCAAATAAAAGCCGATTAGCTGCCACATGGCATCGAGGCCGAGACAGCCCGGCATCACCGGATCGGTTTTGAAATGGCAATCGAAAAACCACAAACCCGGATGGATATCCAGTTCGGCTTCCATATGGCCTTTGTCAAATGCACCGCCAGTGTCAAAAATCTTGGTGATGCGGTCAAACATCAGCATGGGCGGGGCGGGCAGGCGGGCATTGCCGTCGCCAAAAACCTCACCATTGCCGCAAGCGATTAACTCGTCATATGCATAAGCATTTTGCTGTGACATAAAGCCCCCTTAAGCCGTCTTTGTGTTTGGCCGAAAGCTAGCACGGTTTGGTGGTGCATGCCATAAACCCTTTGCGCTCAATTCTGGCCGATTTGGCGATTGCCTAAAAGGCTGCGCGCGCGCCTCAACTTGACAGGCTTTGCGCGCCGTTATATTTCTTGGAATGATTTTAAGGAACGGTGATGACAGCGATTTTTGAGCAGGAAACATCTATTACGGCCAAAAATGTGGCGGAAGATTTGTCCAAAAAGCTGGCGGGGGCGGGCTTGCGCGTGACCGCGCCGCGCCTTGCTTTGGCGCAATTGCTGTTTGGCAAGGGTAACCGCCATGTGTCGGCTGAAGCGCTTTACGAAGAAGCACGCGGCGCTGGCCTCACCGTGTCCCAGGCAACGGTCTATAATACGCTCAATCAGTTTGAAGCGGTCGGCCTGTTGCGCCAAGTGCAAGTTGACCAAGCGCGCAGCTATTTCGATACCAATATCGACACGCATCACCATTTTTATGTTGAAGCCGAAGCCCGTCTTATCGATATCGCCGCCAATGCGGTCGATGTCAGCAAATTACCAAATAGCCCGGACGGCTATGATATTGAGCGCGTTGAAGTGATTATCCGGCTGGATAAATCGGACGCGTAAGCGCCGATAAGCAAGTAAAACCGATAAGCCGCATGGCTGAGACAATTTGCCTCCGCATTTCTTCCCCATATTTTCCTTAGAATCATTCTAAATCGTTTGACACGCTGGGTTCGGCTTTTATAGTCATAGCCCTAGCGTGAAAAAGGCAGTCGTCCTGCCGCAGATGCGTTTATACCTTCACCGGCGCGTGGTTTTTAACAGCGCGCCATGACCGAGCAAATAATTAAAGGGGGAACAGCAAATGGATGTTTCAAAATGCCCCGTTATGCATGGTGCGCTAACCCGCAACCAAGAGACGGGAACCTCAAACCAAGACTGGTGGCCGAACCAACTCAATCTGAGTATTTTGCGCCAGCACGACAAGAAATCAGACCCGATGGGCGCTGATTTCGATTACCGCGAAGAATTTAACAAAATCGACTATGCGGCGCTGAAGCAAGATTTGACGGCTTTGATGACCGACAGCCAAGAATGGTGGCCGGCCGATTATGGGCATTATGGTCCGTTTTTCATTCGCATGACCTGGCACGCCGCTGGCACTTACCGGACCGGTGATGGCCGTGGCGGTGCAGGCACGGGCGCGCAGCGTTTTGCGCCGCTCAATAGCTGGCCGGATAATGGCAATCTTGATAAAGCACGGCGCTTGCTTTGGCCGATCAAACAAAAATACGGCAATGCGATTAGCTGGGCCGATTTGTTTGTGTTGACCGGCAATGTCGCGATTGAAAGCATGGGCGGCAAAACGTTTGGTTTTGGCGGTGGTCGTCCCGATATGTGGCACGCCGAAGAAGATATTTACTGGGGTGCGGAAGACGAATGGCTGGGCGATAACCGCTATGCCGAAACCCGTCAATCGCTGGAAAACCCACTGGCTGCCGTGCAAATGGGATTGATTTACGTCAACCCGCAAGGCCCCAATGGCAATCCTGACCCGCTTTTAAGTGCGCAAGATGTGCGCGAAACCTTCGCCCGCATGGCGATGAATGATGAAGAAACCGTCGCTCTGGTCGCCGGTGGTCATACATTCGGCAAAATGCACGGCGCGGGCGATGATGCGCTGGTCGGCACTGAGCCGGAAGGCGCGCCGATTGAAGCGCAAGGCTTTGGTTGGCTGTCGACCCATAAATCGGGCAAGGGCGTAGATACCATCACATCGGGTCTTGAAGGTCCGTGGACGTCCAATCCAATTCAGTGGGACAATGGTTATTTCGACATGTTGTTCAAATATGATTGGGAGCTGACCAAATCACCGGCCGGTGCCAATATTTGGCATCCTGTCGATTGCGATGATGCCGATATGGCCCCTGAGGTTGACGGTTCGGGCAATAAGGTTAGCCCGACCATGAACACGGCTGATATTGCGATGATTAAAGACCCTGAATATCGCAAGATTTCAGAGAAGTTCCATGCCGATATTGACGCGTTTGCCGACGCGTTTGCGCGCGCATGGTTCAAATTGCTGCACCGCGATATGGGTCCGAAAAATCGTTATCTCGGCCCCGAAGTGCCGCAGGAAGAACTGATTTGGCAAGACCCGGTCGACGCCGGTAGCGATGCTTATGATGTTGCTGCGGTCAAAGCGGCGATTAAGGATAGCGGTTTGAGTGTCACCGAAATGGTTGAAACCGCTTGGGCCTCGGCCTCGACTTATCGCGGCTCGGACATGCGGGGCGGGGCCAATGGCGCACGTATCCGCTTGGCACCTCAGAAAAACTGGGCTGCCAATAAGCCCGAGCAATTGCAAAAAGTGCTCGCCGTTTTAGAAACCATTGCGGCTGAAAACAAAGCCAGTCTGGCTGATGTGATTGTTCTGGCCGGCGGTGTCGGTATCGAAATGGCGTGCGGTCAAGATGTGGCCTTCCTGGCCGGTCGTGGCGATGCCAGCGATGCACAAACCGATGTTGACAGCTTTGATGTGTTGGAGCCTGCCGCAGACGGTTTCCGCAACTTCCAACGTTCGGCCTTTGCCGTATCACCGGAAGAAATGCTGCTCGACAAAGCCCAGCTTTTGGGTCTGACGGCGGCTGAAATGACGGTGTTGGTCGGTGGCCTCCGCGCGCTTGGCGTGTCAAGCGACGGTCATGGTGTATGGACTGATGGCGACAAGCTGACCAATGAGTGGTTTGTCAAATTGCTCGATATGAACACGGCTTGGTCGCAACAAGATGAAAACCTGTTTGAAGGCAAAGACCGCACCAGTGGCGACACGGTCGGCACGGCAACGCGGGTCGATTTGGTCTTCGGGTCAAATTCAGAACTGCGCGCCATCGCCGAGGTTTATGCACAAGACGATAATGGTGATAAATTTATCGCTGATTTCATCGCCGCATGGACCAAAGTAATGAACGCCGATCGCTTCGATATCGCGGCTTAATCAGCGCGCTTTATCATTAAGTGAAAATTTTAGAGAGGGAGGCGTTCGCGCTTCCCTCTTTTTTTGCCATCAATTAACCGAGCAGCTCAATCAAGCTCTTCAAACGCGTAAACGCCCCACAGATTATCGCGTTGCAACCAGCCGCGATAGCCTTGTGTTTCAATCTCGCACCAAGCCTCAGCGCATTCTTTGAGCCGAGCAATCGCGCCTGATTGCAATAGCGCAACAACGCCGGCACCGGCGGCGGCGCCATTGCGTAAAGGCAGCGCATTGGCAGCTTGGCGGATAACCACATGGCGTCCACCGCGCAACAGCCGTGCATGCATCCAGCCTTCGCTTCCCTCATGGTCGCGCACTTGCCGCCATTGACCATATTCGGCCATCACTTCCAGCGGCAGGCCAAGGCGACGATATTGAAAAAGCATCGGATAATCTTCGCCCGGTCCACGCCGCATATTGGCGGTGTTTTCGCTCAGTGCAACAAAGCGTGGCAAAGGCAAGCCACTATCGCCAAGCACGCGATTATCACGGCTGGTTTGCGCTGCAATGGACAACGGCAACAGACTGACAATGCTGACAAGAAGCAACAGGCCGAGGCCGACGCGGAGAATCACCAAACGATCCATTATTGTTGATACAAATTCTGTCTGATTCCAGCAAGCCAAATAGCAGGCTTGGGACAAATCATAATCAGCTTTTGCGCCCATTGTTCGGATTATCAGGGTCCCAGTTTAATTTGACGCGGCGCGCGCTACCGGCCAGCCCGTCATAAATCAGCATATGTCCGGCTAAAGAGGTGCCGCTTGCGGTCACTTCCTTAATTACTTCCATAGCCATCAGACTGCCGATAATGCCGGTCAGGGCACCGACAATGCCGTTCTTGGCGCAATCATCTTCCTCTTGCGGCGCGACCGGAACAAGCGAGCGATAGCAGGGGAACGGCGTGCCATCCTTATGCGTGAGCCACGGTTTGAACACCATGACCTGACCGTCAAAGCGTCCTACCGCGCCTGAAATAAGCGGCTTTTGAGCGCCAAAACACACATCATTGACCAAAAACCGAGTCGCGAAATTATCGCTGCCATCGACCACCAGATCATAAGCCGCCACTAAGGCATCGCAATTTTTGTTCGTGAGGCGCGCCGCATGCGGTTCAATGGCGAGATGCGGGTTGAGCGCCGATAAAGCGGTTGCCACAGCCCCGGTTTTCGGTTTACCGATATCGCTATCGGTGAACAAAATCTGGCGCTGTAAATTAGACAGGCTGACCGCGTCATCATCGACAAGCCCCAAAGTGCCGATACCGGCGGCGGCGAGATATTGCGCCACCGGATGGCCGAGCCCGCCCAGCCCAACCAGCAGGACGCGCGCCGCTTTCAGCTTTTGCTGACCGGCACCGCCGATTTCCTTCAGCACAATATGGCGCTGATAGCGGGCAATTTCAGCCTCATCAAGCGCCGTCATTTTGCCTATAGGCCTTCAAACAGGGCGGTGGATAAATAGCGTTCGGCAAAACTGGGCAATATGACGACAATGTTTTTGCCTGCCATATCGGCGCGCGCGCCAATTTCCAGCGCCGCCGCCATTGCTGCGCCGGTGCTGATGCCTCCCGGAATGCCTTCAATGCGCGCCAAACGCCGCGCCGTTTCAAAAGCGGTTTCATTGCCGATGGTCACCACTTCGTCGAGCCATTGCGTGTCCATATTGCCGGGCACAAAGCCCGCACCAATGCCTTGAATTTTATGCGGGCCCGGTTCGCCACCCGATAATATCGGACTGTCTTCGGGTTCGACCGCAATCATTTTCAAATCGCTATTGCGCGGTTTCAATACTGAGCCAATGCCGGTAAAAGTGCCGCCCGTGCCGACGCCTGAAATCACCACATCGACTTTGCCGTCCATATCGTTCCAAATTTCTTCCGCCGTGGTGCGGCGGTGAATTTCGGGATTGGCCGGATTTTCAAATTGTTGCGGCATCACCCAGCCGGGGTTTTCGTCGAGCAGGGATTGGGCTTTTGAAATCGCGCCTTTCATGCCCTGCTCAGCCGGTGTCAGTTCCAGCTTCGCGCCCAAAAGCGACAACATTTTGCGCCGTTCCAGCGACATGCTTTCAGGCATGCATAAAACCAGTTCAATGCCGCGCGCCGCGCAGGCAAATGCCAGCGCAATGCCTGTATTGCCCGAGGTCGGCTCGACCAAAACCGTGTCGGGTTTGATTTTGCCTTGCGCTTCGAGCGCGTCCAAAATCGCCACCCCAATGCGGTCTTTGACGCTGGCAATCGGATTGAAAAATTCCAGCTTGGCAAAAATCCGTGCGCCAATGCCATATTCAGCCGCCATGCGGCTGACTTCGACAATCGGCGTATTGCCGACCGTATCGGTAATCGAGGCGTAAATTCGCCCCCGTCCCGGTTTGTTATCTGTGTCGCTCATTGGTCCCTCTCATCTGCCCTTTTGGCTGGTTCGGTCATCGGATTATATGGTGAAGTCACCGCTATCGGCTTTGGTGTCGCTGGCATTAGCGGATTTCTCTTCAGCGCGCGCGCATAAATCAGCAATCGTTGTATCGCCGACCGCGCCGATAAGGGCGTTTTGCATATGGCCGTGAAACGGCGCGATAATGGCGCGCCCCAATTCCGATTGAGACAACATATCGGCCTCATTGCCGTCAATCGTCTCAATGACTTCAAAAATTTCGCGCACACTGATACGGCGACGCTCGCGCGCCAATCGATAGCCGCCCCGTGGGCCGCGCACGCCGCGTAAAATTCCGGCGCGCACCATTGCTTGCATCACTTGTTCCAAATAACGCTGCGGCACACCTTGTCGCGCCGTAATATCGCGCGCTTGCACCGGGTCGGGGCGCGCATGCAGCGCGACATCAAGCACCGCCTCCAAAGCCAGCAGCGATTTTCGCGATAAATGAATCATGATTTATCGCCCTTATTCTGACTTGTGCCTGTTGAGCCGAACCCGCCTGTGCCGCGTTCGGTTTCAGATAATTCATCGACAATCATTGGCGTTACTTGAACCACTGGCGCGATGACCATTTGCGCAATGCGCATGCCGCGTTCAATGGTGAAGCTGTCGCGCCCCAAATTTATCAGAATGATTTTAACCTCGCCGCGATAATCGGCATCAATTGTGCCCGGCGTGTTCAAAACGGTTATGCCGTTTTTGGCTGCCAGTCCTGAGCGCGGGCGAATTTGCGCTTCAAACCCGGCCGGTAGCGCCATTTGAAAACCGGTGGCAATCATCGCCTGCGCGCCGGGCGCGAGGGTCAGCTTTTCACCCTCACCCAATGCGGCGCGAATATCCATGCCTGCCGCCAGCGTGCTTTCGTAAGACGGGGCTTCCAGCCCGGCGCCATGGTCCAGCCATTTCAATTGAAGCTGCGCTGCGCTCATAGGATTATCCTTTTTCGGTTTTGGCAAAATATGCGGCCATGCGCTCGGTCAAAAGCGCCGCAATATTTTGCTTGCTCATAATGTCAAATGTTTCGACTTGTGGGTTTTTCGTGTCGGCGCAAATCAGTGTCACCTGATTGGCATCGCCGCCCATCACGCCGCCCTCAATGCCGCTATCGCTGCCGACATTATTGGCGACAATCCAATCACATTTCTTGCGCTCCAATTTGGCGCGCGCATGGGCTTCCAAATTTTCGGTTTCGGCGGCAAAGCCGATAAGCAAAGCCGGTCGATTGTCGCCTGCTGCGCCCAGAATAGCCAAAATATCGGGGTTTTCGGTAAGCGCCAACGGCTCGGGCGACGCACCGTTTTTCTTGATTTTCTGCGTGTCGCAATCTGCCGGTCGCCAATCTGCAACCGCCGCAGTCATCACCGCCCCATCAACCGGCAATTGCGCTTCAACCGCCGCCAGCATTTCGCGCGCGGTCTCAATCCGCTCTAGCGTAACACCGGCCGGCGCGGGCAAGTTTGTCGGCCCGCTGACCAAATGCACATTTGCGCCGGCCTCGGCCAAAGCAGCGGCAATCGCATAGCCCTGTTTGCCCGATGAGCGATTGGCAATATAGCGCACCGGATCAATCGGTTCATGGGTGGGGCCTGCCGTCAGCACTATTTTGCGGCCCGCCAAAGCCGATTTCTGAGCCGCGTCAATGCGGGGCGACGCGCCCAGAGCCGCCGCCGTGGCAGTGGCGATATCTTGCGGCTCGCTCATGCGCCCGGGGCCGAACTCGCCACACGCCATATCGCCCTCTTCAGGGCCGATGATGGTTACCCCATCGGCGCGAAGCTGCGCCAAATTGCGCTGTGTTGCCTCGTGCTGCCACATGCGCACATTCATCGCCGGTGCCATAATGATTTTCTTGTCGGTCGCCAACAGGCTGGTCGAGGCCAAATCATTGGCTAAACCCTGTGCCGCTTTTGCCATTAAATCGGCGGTTGCCGGCGCGACTAAAATAATATCGGCATCGCGCGAAAGCTGGATATGCCCCATTTCAGCTTCGTCGGTGAGGTCGAATAAATTGTCATAAACCTTGTCGCCCGACACTGAGGCGAGCGAGAGCGGTGATACAAATTGTGCTGCCGCCGCCGTCATCAAACAGCGCACGCCGAGCCCTTGGGCGCGCAATTGGCGCACCAATTCAGGGGCTTTATAAGCGGCAATGCCACCGCCAATAATCAGCAAAACGCGCTGCATGGTGTCTCCCTTGTGATAAGCACAAGCGGTAAGTTTAATTTACCGATGAAAATTGTAAATAAGTATTTTTCGCGCAAAAATTTACAAATATCTGAGTAAAAGCGCCGCCGCTGCCAGCCCCAAAGCCGCCAAGCCAACCAAACGCGCGAGCCGGTCGTTACGCTCAGGCGGTGTCTCGCGCTCAAGGTTTTGCACGGCGCGCGCGCCGCGCTCTAACTCTTCCAGCGTGTCGGGCAAGCGTTGCACCATACGCAATGTGCGCCCGGCATTTTCAGCCACATCTTGCAACACCGCTTGCGGGCCGATGGATTTTCGCAACCAATCGCCGACCAGTTTTTCAGAGGCGTCCCAAATATTGACCTTCGGGTCAAAACTGCGCGCCACGCCCTCCACCGTCACCATGGTCTTTTGTAAAAGCAGCAATTGCGGCTGGGTGACCATGTCGAATTGTTCGGTAATTTGCAGCAATTGCGCCAGCACCCGACCCATTGAAATATCATCGGCATCGCGGTCGCGTATCGGTTCGCCGACCGAGCGCAAGGCTTGGGCAAATTCATGCACATCATGATGGTCGGGCACGTAGCCCGCCTCAATATGCACTTCAGCCAGTTTTTTATAATCACGGGTGATGAAGCCGTGCAAAATCTGCGCCAGAAAGCGGCGACTGTCATTATCAAGACGCCCGCAAATGCCTAAATCAATCGCGATGATGGTGCCGTCGTCGCCAATCATCAAATTGCCTTGATGCATATCGGCGTGAAAAAATCCATCGCGCAGCACCTGAGTTAAAAATATTTGCAGCAGACGCTCAGCCAGTGCCGATAAATCATGACCGGCGGCGCGCAAGGCGTCGACATCTGAGGCTTTGATGCCGTCCATCCATTGCATGGTCAAAACCCGCCGACCGCTGGCCTCCCAGTAGATTTGCGGCACGCGAAAATCTTTCATATCGGCTTTACCGGCAATGTTCTCGGCCATTTCAGACAATGCGGCGGCTTCCATGCGCAAATCGGTTTCGCCATTAATCGAGCGCGCCAAAGTCTCAATACTGTCAACCGGTCGCAGACGACGGATAATTGGGAAATATTTTTCCGCCAGCCGCGCCAATTTTCCCAGCAAGGCCAGTTCGGCTGCCAATCGCGCCTCGACCCCGGGGCGAAGAATTTTGACCGCCAATGGGTCACCATTTTCTTTATGTTGCGCGCGGTGGACTTGCGCCACTGACGCAGCAGCAATCGGCGGGCTCATTTGACTGATGACGGCCTGCGGGTCGTCCAGCTCGGCGGCTAAAATTTTTGCCACTTTCTTATCGCCAAAAGGTGGCAGTCGATCTTGCAGAAAGGTCAAATCATGCGCCATTGCCGGACCGATTATATCGGGCCGCGTGGCGAGAAATTGCCCTAGCTTGATGTAGGTCGGGCCTAATTTGCGAATTCGGTCTGATAATTTGCGCCCGCGATTTGTGTTGCGATAACGCGGTGCCAGAAAGGTGAAGACGCGCCGCGCCAGCCGCACCCGTAAAGGCGCATTGGTAAAAAATCCGGGCGGCAAAAGTGCGTCTTGCGCCAGCAAAAGCCGCGCCATGCTCACCAATCTGATAAGCCGCCCCATCAGAGCCGCCAGCCCATATGCAACGCCGCCACGCCGCCGCTCAATAGCTGCACATCGGCGCGGGCAAAACCGGCGTCGTTTAATTCGGCCAAAAACGCATTGGCGGTCGGAAAGCGACGAATGCTCTCGACCAAATACTGATAGGCCTCGCGTTCGCCCGCCACCAGTTCGCCCATAGGCGGAATCAAGGTGAAACTGTAAGCGTCATAAATTTTCTGCATCATCGCGCTCGGCATATGTGAAAATTCAAGACAGACAAACCGCCCACCGGGCTTCAAAATGCGATACGCCTCACCAAGTGCTGCGGCGCGATCGGTCATATTACGAATACCAAAGGCGACGCTCACAATATCGGCGCTCTTATCCGGCAATGGTAATTGCTCACCCGTGCCGGTGGTAAAATGCAATCCGCTGGTTTTTTTTGTGGCGCGACGTTGCCGACCCGCCTTCATCATCTCGCTATTGGCGTCAATAATATGGGCGCTCAGCGTGCTGCCCCGTCTTTTGGCATGCGCTTGGGCGCGCAGGGCAATATCGCCAGTGCCACCTGCAATATCGACCAAATGCTGGCTTGCCTGCGGGCGAATATGCAGCGCGTCAATCATGCGCGCTTTCCACAGCCGATGCAGCCCGCCCGACATCAGATCGTTCATCACATCATATTTATCAGCCACCGCGTCAAACACGCCGCGCACAAGCCCTTGCTTGTCGTTACGTGCCACCTCGCGAAAGCCGAAATCGACCGTGGATTGCGTATCTTTTGCCGCTTTGCTCATATCTCTGCCGCTTATATGTTCCGCTTCACTGAATTCGCGGCGACGATAGCCCATCGGCGCGGCTAAATCCATGCGCTGTTTGGTCTTTTTGCCGCTTGCGCGCGCGTTTGAGCCGCTTATGATGAGAGCCATGCCGGAACTGCCAGAAGTCGAAACCGTTTGTCGCGGCCTCGCCCCACATATTGAAGGGCGACGCATTGACCAAGTGACACTCAATCGGGCCGATTTGCGCTTTCCGTTTCCTGACAACTTCGCCGCTTTGCTGACCGGCGCACGCATTGAGCGATTTCAACGCCGCGCCAAATATTTGCTCGCACACATGCACAGCAGCGATGGCAAGCCGTTTATCTGGCTCAGTCATTTGGGCATGACCGGACGCTTTATGTTGTCGCTGCCGCAGCACAAACAAGTAGAACCGGGGGCTTATGCGCATGAGATAGCCGCGCCGGTGGCGGCCAAACATATTCATGTCGAGATGCGTTTTGACGATGGCGGCCGCTTGTCTTTTGCCGATCCGCGCCGCTTCGGATTTATGGATTTGGTGGTTGATGCGCCAAAAACAAGCCAAGATACAAGCCAAGATACAATTAACGCCGCCGACAGGTCGCCCTATCTGGCGCATTTGGGGCCCGAGCCCTTGGGCAATGATTTCAACGAAACCATGTTATTGGCTGCCGCAAAGGGTAAAAAAACGCCGGTCAAAAACTTCTTGCTCGACCAGCGCGTGGTCGCCGGACTTGGCAATATATATGTCTGTGAGGCGCTGTTTATGGCCGGTATCAGCCCGCGCCGCAAAGCGGCCAATTTGGGCGCCAAACGCACTGCGCGATTGGTGCCCGCCATTCGCGAAGTGCTGGCGCGCGCCATTGAGGCGGGCGGCTCGACCTTGCGCGACTTTGCGCGCGAAGACGGATCGGCGGGTTATTTTCAACATGATTTCAAAGTCTATGGTCGCGATGGCGAAACCTGTTCAGCACCGCATTGTTCTGCTACGCTCAAACGTCTGGTGCAATCAGGACGCTCGAGCTTTTATTGCCCGCGCTGCCAGACCTGAGAAGCTGAGTAAGAGGGGGCGGTAAATGCGGAGCACGCAGTATCAATTGCATTGGCAAGCAGTTCTTATGCTGGCTTTTTTGCTTTGCGCACCCTTTTCAACGGGCGAAACGCGCGGGTTTTTATCGACTATTGGCGATGTGCCGCTGGCCGAGGGTCTACAAGAATTGGCCGAAGGCGGATTTGTGTTCGACAAGCCGGAAGGGCGTATCGTGCAAATTACCGCAGCGCGCAGTGCCGATATAAGTCAGGCCGCGCTGGTGTCATTCTATTCAAAAAGTTTGCCCAATCTGGGCTGGCAGGCGCAGCAAGGGGCGCAAGCGCAAAGCGGTCTCTTGACATTTGCCCGTCATGGGGAAATTCTGCGCCTGACCTTTAGCGGCGATTTGCTCATTTTTGATTTGATTCCCAAATCCGTAAGTCAGCCGTAAAACAGGCCTAACAGGTCGGCAAAATAGGGAGCAGGCGCATGAAATACGAAAACATATTGGTCGAGCAACGCGACAATGTCGGGCTCATTACCTTGCATCGCCCCAAAGCCTTAAACGCATTATGCGATGCGCTGATGGACGAGCTGACCCACGCGATTGAGAAATTTGATGCCGATGACACGGTTGGCTGCATGGTGCTGACCGGCTCTGAAAAGGCCTTTGCGGCGGGTGCTGATATCAAGGAAATGTCGGAGAAGACTTATATTGATGTGATGCGAGAGGATTTCATCACCGCCAATTGGGAAGCGGCCGCCAAGGCGCGCAAACCGATTATTGCTGCCGTGGCCGGTTATGCGCTGGGCGGTGGGTGTGAATTGGCGATGATGTGCGACTTTATATTGGCCGCCGAAAACGCCAAATTCGGCCAGCCGGAAATAAATCTTGGGGTCATTCCGGGAGCCGGCGGCACACAGCGCCTGACCCGTTTTGTCGGCAAATCAAAAGCGATGGAAATGTGCCTGACCGGGCGCATGATGGACGCGCAAGAAGCCGAGCGTTGCGGGCTGGTCTCGCGGCTTGTCGCCGATGATGATTTGGTCGCCGAAGCGGTTGAGGTGGCGCAAAAAATTGCTGAGAAATCGCTACCCTCCGTGTTGACGGCAAAAGAATGTGTCAATGTGGCCTATGAAACCGGGCTGAAAGAGGGTGTGCATTATGAACGCCGCGTCTTCCATTCATTGTTCGCATTTGAAGACCAAAGCGAGGGCATGGCGGCGTTTATTGAAAAGCGACAACCGAAATTCTCCGATAAATAGCAGCCAAATTGCCGATGGCGCTCGGGCGACATTTAAGTTGACGACCAAGCCCGTCGCCCCTATAAACCGCCTCATATGAAGGCCTTGTTGGTGTCTTCATATC
>JAKMCZ010000127.1 GCA_022428185.1 Alphaproteobacteria bacterium
GAAGCGGTTCGCAAATCTTTGGTCATGCTGAAAAATAATGATGGCCTTTTGCCGTTTGACCCGCGCGGACATATTGCAGTGGTCGGCGCGGCGGCGCGTTCCATGAGCCAGCAAACCGGCGGCTGGACACTGTCTTGGCAGGGCAATGACAATGCCAATGATGAGTTTGAAACCGGCCAGACGATTTATGAAGGACTGAAACAAACCATTACCAAAGCCGGCGGTAAAATAAGCTATGCCGCCTCGGCCGCGCAGTTGAAGGGCCAACCGGATTTGGTGATTTATGTATTTGGCGAGACACCCTATGCCGAATTTAAGGGCGATATGAGCGATGTGGTGTTTGAATTTGACGATGGCGCGGCGCTGGCAAATTTGACCGCATTGCAAAATAAAGGTCTGCCTGTTGTGTCGGTCTTTCTGACCGGCCGCCCGCTTTGGGTCAATCCGCATATTAATCGCTCCGATGCCTTTATTGTCGGCTGGTTGCCCGGCACACAAGGTGGCGGTATTGCCGATGTGCTGGCTGCCAATACTGACGGCCAACCCGCTTATAATATGACCGGCAAATTATCGTTTAGCTGGCCCGCCACTGGCGACGGCGCGCCGATTGATGCGCGCAGCACAGACGGTGTGCAATTTCCGTTCGGCTATGGCTTGAGCTATGGCGATGCGGACACCGCAATGGCGGCCCTGTCTGAAGACGCCGGCATTGCCGCACCAAACGGTATGTTTGATGGTGTGCTGATGGCGCGCGGTCAAGTGCAGGCCCCTTTCGGCTTCTATTTGGGCGACAGCTCGAATTGGAAAACCCCGTCCGAACCGTTTCTCTCTGCCAGCCTCGGCAAGGTGCTGAGTTCGCGCGGTGTCGATTATCTCGCGCAAGAAGATGCCCGTCAGCTGAGCTGGCGCGGCAAGGGCGACAATAATGGGCGCGGCCTTGTCAGCGTGCAAACACAACGTCAAATCGATCTCACGGTTTTGGGCAAAGAGGCAGATCTATCATTGGCCGTAACCTATCGGATTGATACAAAACCAACCGCGCCGGTATTGCTGGCAATGGGCTGCGGCGATAATTGCAGCGCCCAATTGGATATCACCAAGCCTCTGCAAAACGCTTCCATTGGCACATGGCAAACCTTGGCTATCCCGCTGGGCTGCTTTACCGAAAAAGGGTTAAATGCTGCAGCCGTGAATGCACCTATTTTACTTGAGACAAAGGGCGCATTGGGTTTAAGCCTGACACGCATTGCACTAACATCGAAAAATGTAGTAAGGACCTGCCCTTAAAGCCGCTTTAAGATGAGACGCATGGCCTCAGCGGCTTCCGCTTACGACACACCGAATAATGAATATTCTAAGGGGGGTATTTGAAGTGACAGCAAGAAAAAACCTTACCATTGCGGACATTGCGCAACATGCCGGTGTATCGATAAAAACCGTATCGCGGGTTTTTAACAATTCGCCAAATGTGCGCCAGCAAAAGCGCGATTTGGTATTGGGGGTGGCGCGCGATTTGGGCTATCGCCCGAATATTTCAGCGCGCCAATTGGCCAGCAAACGCAGCTTCGTCATTTCACATTTTCATGACAATCCGAACACGGATTATCTCTCAGAAATTTATGATGGCATGCGGCGCGCCTGCTCAGAGCAAGGCTATTATGCTGTGGCGGAAAAACTTGAGGCGAAAAAAGGATCTTACCGCGCCGCACTGTTGGAATATTTGCTGCGCTATGAAGTCGATGGGGTGATTTTATCGCCGCCGGTCAGCGATGATGAGGCGGTTATTCGCGAAATTGAAAAACGCGACATACCCTATGCGCTTATCTCACCCGGCAAAAAGAAGAAGAAAGCGATTAATGTTTTCATTGATGAAAAAAATGCCGGCCGCAGCATTACCGAATTTTTAATTGCGCGTGGCCATGAAAAATTGGCTTTTATCAGCGGCCTGGACTCGCATGCCGCCAGCCGCGAGCGCGAAGCGGGTTTTTGGGAGGCGATTGATGCCTTCTCAATACCGAAAAAAAATGTCGTCCGATTATCAGGTAATTTTTCCATGCGCTCCGGGTTTGCCGCTTTTGACAAGCTGATGAAAAAAGCCCCCAATGTGACCGGCATATTTGCCGCCAATGATGAAATGGCGGTCGGCACAATTGTCGCTGCCTTGCGTGCCGGCAAAAAAGTGCCCGAAGAATTAAGTGTCGTCGGTTTTGACGACAGCCCTTTTGCGCGCTCCATGTGGCCGACCATTACGTCTTTGGCACAGCCCGTGGATAATATGGCGCATGTATCAACGCAAAAACTGATCGACTGGATACACGCAGAAAGTCTTGAGGAATCGCGGTTTGAGTTTGCCACGCAGATTATTGTGCGCGACAGCTGCCCATAAATGAAATCATGGCGCACAAAACGAGCAGTGGCATTTTGAAAACCATTGAATCATCCAGTTTGACAACGTTGTCATCTTGGCGTTAATTTGACCCCTACTTACTGGCTAAGGAGATTGCCGTGGCAGAATTTGTGCCCGTCGAACCATTTGACATCATTATTTTCGGTGTGACGGGTGACCTCTCGCGGCAAAAACTCTTACCTGCCCTGTTTCACCGCTATTGCGACGGGCAAATTGATGATTCATGCCGCATTGTCGGTGTGGCGCGTGGCCCAATGGATGACGACGCTTATTCACAAATGGTGCATGAC
>JAKMCZ010000152.1 GCA_022428185.1 Alphaproteobacteria bacterium
TTGTAGGGTGAAGAAGATTTCTTTCACGCTATAGCTCATGACGCTTTCCACCTCTCATATCCGGCAGCGCGCAATTGGCAGGCCGGACAGTCACCGCAGCCATAGCCCCATGCGTGGCGGTGGTCGCGATCGCCGCGATAGCAGCTATGGCTATGCTCCAACGTCAGCGCCACCAGCGCATCGCCGCCAAGCTTCTCAGCCAGCGCCCACGTCGCAGCTTTGTCGATATGCATAAGCGGCGTGTCGATGCTGATGGCACTTTCCATGCCTTTATTGATGGCGGTTTCCAGCGCGTCCAGCGTGTCGCGGCGGCAATCGGGATAGCCCGAATAATCGGTCTCGCACATGCCGCCGACCAGCACATCAAGCCCGCGTCGATAGGCCAGCGCTGCGCCGTAAGTAAGAAAGAGAAGATTTCGCCCGGGCACAAAGGTTGATGGCAGATTGTTCTCCATCATTTTAATCTCACCGCCCTCATCTGCATTGGAGCCGATAAGCGCGGTGCCGCCAATCTCGGCTAAGGCGGGCAGGGGCAGCGTGTGGTCGTCGCCCAGCCTGTCACCCCAATCGTGCAGCTTGGTAATCTCGGCGCGAATATCAGCGCGACAGGCAAGCTCTACCTTATGCGTTTGCCCATAATCAAAGCCCAGCGTTTCAACATGGGCGAACTTATCCAGCGCATAAGCCAGACATGCGGTCGAGTCCTGCCCGCCGGAAAACAATACCAAAGCTCTGTTCGATGCACTCATGCTTTCTTTTAGCCAATTTGCACGGTTTAGGGAATTAGGATAAACAGGGCAAATAGAGATTAACGAGGGCGACATGACAGCCATTCTTGACATTATCGGACGCGAAATTCTCGACAGTCGGGGCAACCCAACGGTTGAAGTTGATGTGGTGCTGGAAGATGGCAGCTTTGGCCGCGCCGCCGTGCCGTCGGGCGCATCAACCGGACAATATGAGGCGGTTGAACTGCGCGATGGCGACAAGAAACGGTATCTCGGCAAGGGCGTGCAAAAAGCCGTCGATGCGGTAAATGGCGAGATTTTTTCAGCGCTATGCGGCATGGATGCGACCGAGCAATTACACCTCGACCGCATCATGCAGCAACTCGACGGAACAGAAAATAAAGCCCGCCTCGGTGCCAACGCCATTCTCGGCGTGTCAATGGCGGTCGCGAAAGCGGCGGCAGAGGCGCAAGACGCGCCGCTATGGCGTTACATTGGCGGTGCCAATGCCAAAACCCTGCCGGTGCCGATGATGAATATCGTCAATGGCGGGGCGCATGCCGACAATCCGATCGATGTGCAGGAATTCATGATTATGCCGGTCGCGGCTTCCAACATAAAAGAAGCTGTGCGCATGGGCGCAGAGGTGTTTCACACGCTTAAAGGCCTGCTGAATGATGATGGGCTGGCGACAGGCGTGGGCGATGAGGGCGGCTTTGCGCCAAATCTCGCCTCCACCGATGACGCGCTGGGCTATGTGATGAAGGCAATTGAAAAAGCCGGATATAAGCCGGGCGATGATATTCATTTGGCGCTTGATGCGGCGGCGACTGAGTTTTACGAAAAGGGCGTTTACAATCTGGCGGGTGAGGGCAAAAAGCTTGATGCGGTTGAGATGGCGGCCTATTGGGCTGACCTATGCGCCCGCTTCCCGATTATCTCTATCGAAGATGGTATGGACGAAAACGATTGGGACGGCTGGAAAGCACTGACCAATGCGGTCGGCGACAAGGTGCAATTGGTTGGCGATGATTTATTCGTCACCAATCCGGCGCGTTTGGCTGATGGCATTGAAAAAGGCGTCGCCAATTCAATCCTCGTCAAAGTCAATCAAATCGGCACGCTGAGCGAGACCATGCAGGCCGTGGATATGGCGCATAAGGCGGGTTATAGGGCGGTGATGTCGCACCGCAGCGGCGAGACCGAAGACGCAACCATTGCTGACTTGGCAGTGGCGTTAAATGTCGGGCAAATTAAAACCGGTTCGCTCGCGCGCTCTGACCGCTTGGCGAAATATAATCAGCTTATCCGCATTGAGGAAATGCTCGGCGATAACGCGATTTATCCGGGTAAGAGCATTTTGAGATAGTTTCTCTACTTCACAATTAAAAAGGCCCCATCGCGAGACGGGGCCTTTTCTTTGTTTGGTATTCTTCCCGTCTCGGTGGCTTTACGTTGCTAAGCCACCTCGCTTGGGGAAGGCGCACCGGGCTTGCCTCTCAGCAAGCGGGTGCTTTTACCCTAGAATTTATACCGCGCTGTCAGGCGAATATCTTGCCCTGCTTCAGGCAGCAAATCCTTCACCGGACTGGTGTGATGACGGATTTCCTCATCGGTCAGATTACGGAT
>JAKMCZ010000155.1 GCA_022428185.1 Alphaproteobacteria bacterium
GGTCTCGGGCATCCAATTGCCCGCTCCCATAAGCGGCCCAGTCCATTCCATAAAAAATACTTTTTGTTGCGCCAAAGCCGATGTTTTCTCGCGCAAATCAGCAAACCCCCGCGCCATATCGCGGCAAAGCGTGTCGGCCTGTTCGCTCGCGCCCAACGCCGCGCCGACTTTGGCAATATCAGCGGCGACATCAGCCAACGCCATTGGCTCGAGCGAGACCAGTTGCGGGCGGCTAGCCCCGACCCAATCTTGCAAAGCGGTTTCCACCTCGCCCAGACTGACCGCGCAAAGCTCGCATTGCGATTGGGTGATAACAAAATCAGGTTCAAGATCGCGTATCGCGTCAGCGTCAAGCCGATAGACCGACACCCCGTCTTTCACCAGCGCGCGCACATCGCGGTCAATGATGGCAGCTTCGGCTTGCGGGTTCATCTTCGGCGAGGTGAGCACCGGCAAATGCGCCAAATCGATCGGCCAGTCACATTCATGCGACCGCCCGACCAGTTTTTCAGCCATGCCCAAAGCGGCGACAATTTCCGTCGCGCTGGGCAAAAGAGAAACAATTTTCATGGTCTCTTTTTAGCACATTAGAAGCGGTTGGTGAGGCCGACATAAAATGCCCGACCGGGCGTGCCATAGCCGAGAACGGTTTCATAGTCCTCGTCAAACGCGTTTTCGAGACGGGCATTCAGCTTGGTATCCTCACTGATAAGATAAGAGGCGCGAATATTAACCACATCATAATCGCTCAGTTGCACATCAACATTTGGAAATTGTGCAAAATCAGTATCAGTGACATTCCAAACCGACCTGAGCGACAGGGCCAATTGCAGGGTCTCATTAACTTTATGATTCAGAGAAACATTCAAAGTCTCTTCGGGACGACGAATATCGCGCAGGCCGTTTTCTTTTTCAGCATCAAGCTTCGTGAAATTGAACATGACCTTAGTCGCTTCATTGTGCTGATAGGTCCCACGCAACTCATAGCCTGACGATCTACTTTCACCCTCTGTTTGCTCATATTTGCCACAGGTCGTCGCAGTGAAAAACGCATTACTATTGGCTGCGAGGCATGGGTCTGATGCGCCCGGAACGATACTGCCATATTTGATGAAATCACTAACCGTGATGTCAAACTCAGCCAATTCAAAGTAAAGTTTTTCAAATGGCTCAAAAACAAGAGCAATATCTCGACTGCGACTTTCCTCAGGCTTCAGCGCCGTATTGCCACACAAACCCTCAGCACAATACTCGCTCAAGCCGTAAAGCTCATACAGGCTTGGCGCGCGAAAACCAGTTCCATAACTGCCGCGAACACCGAAGGAGCCAAACATTCTTTTTACAGCTAAGCGGCTTGTATCAAACCTGCCGAACTCTTCATTATCGTCTTGGCGCATACCGAAGGACACACTCAAACGATTTTCATCATCATATTGCAACAAGGTCATGACAGCCTCATTTTCTATCGAGTAAACAGAACCAGAAGTCTCATAAGATT
This sequence comes from Alphaproteobacteria bacterium, assembly GCA_022428185.1. Lineage (GTDB taxonomy): Bacteria > Pseudomonadota > Alphaproteobacteria > RS24 > RS24 > UBA8337. The sequence goes on from JAKMCZ010000155.1 coordinate 1,499, forward strand.
CTTCCTCGCTCTCATAACCGACGAAAATGCCGACTTGCTCCGACACTTCGAAAATACCGCGATAACTCATGGCCTCGCGAGTGCCTTTTGTCGTAAGCACTGAACCACTATAGGCGGAACTCACGTCTTCGGATTCGCCAATAGAAACGGCGTGGTGAGAATTTTCTGCTGCATAGGCCACCTCAAGGCGACCGCCCACCGCGTCAAAATCGGTATAATTGGTGGCATTATCTATCGGTGTGCCAAAGCCTGCATCAGTTTCAACTTCGCTGCTGACAGACCGCAGCGCAACATCAACAGAAAGCTGCTCTGAAAGATTTACCACCGCACGACCGCGGGCGCTCAAACTCTCATAGCCATCGTCTTCGGTATTGTCATTGCTTTCGCTGGCGGCAGATATGCCGTCCGTATCGGTTTGTTCAACAAACAAGCCATATCCGACTTTTCCGGCCTCGCCGCGACTGGATAAAGAAGCGCTTTGTGTGCCAAAAGACCCGACTTCAAGAGCCGCCTGGTTTTTTGTCTCGCCACCATACGCCGTGAACAAACTAATCGCACCACCAATGGCTTCACTGCCGTATAAAACGCCTTGCGAACCGCGCAAAACTTCAACGCCTTCCAAACCATGCGTTGGTAAATATGCCCAAGCGGCCTGCTGGCTTGCAGGGTCGTTAATTTGCACGCCATCAACATAAACGCCCGAATACTTACCCGTCATACCGCGCATGAACACATTGGAGGTCGAACCCGGCCCGCCCGATTGATATGTGCTGATACCCGCAACCGTCGCCAACGCATCTTGCAAATAAGTGATTTGCTGGCGTTCCAAATCGTCTGCCGTAATGACATCAACCGATGCGCCGATTTGCGATATCGGCGTTGGAATGCCGGTGGCCGAGACGACAATTTCGTCAATTTCTTCGGCTTTCGCGGTTATTGAAAACGCAACGGCCAGTGCCGCACCGAGTGCTAAAATTTTGTTTTTCTTCATTTGTGCCTCCACACAGAGTTTTAGCCGCGCGGCAGTCACCGGCACGGCGGGTTTTATCTGTCGTCTAAAACGGAGGTCCGTCTCGCTCGGGTGCATCCCGCCCCACGCGAAAAAACGACCGGTTAAGGCAGGTTTCCTGGCTTGCGGGTCAACGCCTCGAGCCGCCTTCCCCTTTTAAGAGTGGCATAGTGGCCGTTGGCTATCCGCTAACAGTTGCGGGAGCAGCTGCCGATTTAGCTTCGCTTCATTTCAAAAAGCATCGCCGCACGACATTCCCTTTTACCCCCTGTTACGGGGCACCTTATCCGTGGTTTTCTTGTAGCCGAGTTTTACTGTTCGCTCAATACGCCACCCGGGCGAAGCAGCAGAGCCAAGAGCAAAGGTACGCCTAAAAACGCCGTCAACACACCCAACTTCAATTCATTGGCAGTGGGTATAAGGCGAATGAAGCTGTCGGCCAGCACCAGCAAAATCGCCCCGACTAAAGCGGCGGGCAGCAGAGTTTTAGAAGGCAACGCGCCGAATAGCGGGCGCACCAAATGTGGAGCCAATAGGCCAACAAAGCCGATAACGCCGGTGACCGACACCACCGCACCGACCGCCAGCGCCAAACCAATGGAAACTTGTAACCGCAGGCCGGTCAAACCGATGCCGAGACTGCGCGCCACATCTTCGCCCAGTGCCAGCCCGTCTAATGCGCGTGCCGATCGCAGCAATAGCGCGCACCCGATTAATGCGCCGGGCAATGCCAACCAGACATGCAACCAGCTTCTGTTCTCGACCGCGCCCAAAAGCCAGAAAGCGATTTCCAGCGCGGCAAAATAATTGGGCGACAAATTGAGCGCCAAAGCGATGCCCGCGCCGGCAAATGCCGATACGGCAAAACCGGCGAGAATAAGCCGCAGACTGGACGCACCCCGCCCCGCCAAAGCCAGCAGCAGCAAAACCGATATTAAAGCACTCATCGCTGCCACCAATGGCACGGCAAAGGATAGGGTTGAGGCGAGGCCTGAATAAATGACCGCCACAGCGCCAAGCGCCGCACCATTAGACGCACCCAATAGGCCAGGCTCAGCCAGCGGATTGCGAAACAGACCTTGAATGGCCGCACCCGAAAGCCCCAACACAAAACCCGTCAAAGCCGCCAGTGCAATGCGCGGCCCGCGTATTTGTTCAAATAGGATTTTGTTAAACGCTGC
>JAKMCZ010000157.1 GCA_022428185.1 Alphaproteobacteria bacterium
GCCCCTGCGCCGATAAACTCTGCCTTATAGGTCAGGTCGGTGGCCTCACCAATCGCGGCAATCGGAAAATCACCGGCCAAGTAACGCTTACGAATTCGCGCATTCAACACCGGCGCTTCCAAGCGCGGATTAGAACCAATGAGCAGCAAAGCGTCGGCATCTTCAATGCCTGACACGGTCGAATTAAACAGATAATTGGCGCGCGGGCCTGATAGCTTCGCACCGTCTTGACGACAATCGAGATGCGGCGAGCCGAGCGCGTCCATCAGACCTTTAAGCGCAAACTGGCCTTCGGCGCATACCAAATCACCGGCAATCGCAGCGGTTTTATCGGCTTTGCCTTTGAGTTTTTCTTCGACCAGATCAAACGCCTCGTCCCAACTGGCCGGAACCAGTTTACCGTCGCGGCGAATAAACGGACGGTCGAGCCTTTGCGTGTTCAGCCCGTCCCAAACAAAGCGCGATTTATCAGACAGCCATTCCTCATTCACATCATCATGATTGCGCGGCATGATACGCATCGCTTCACGGCCGCGCATGTCGACCCGAATATTGCTGCCCAGCGCGTCCATCACATCAATGGTCTCGGTTTTGCGAAGCTCCCACGGGCGCGCGGTAAACGCATAAGGCCGCGAGGTCAGCGCACCGACCGGACATAAATCAATCACATTGCCCGACAGTTCACTATCCAGCGAGGCTTCGAGATAGGTTGTGATTTCGGTATCCTCACCGCGCCCGATGGCACCGATTTCCGGCACACCGGCAACTTCTTGCGCGAAGCGAACACAGCGCGTGCAATGAATACAGCGCGTCATAATAGTTTTGACCAATGGCCCCATATTCTTGTTCTCAACGGCGCGCTTATTATCATCAAAACGGCTGGCATCGCCACCAAAGCCCAGCGCTTGGTCTTGCAAATCACATTCGCCACCCTGGTCGCAAATCGGGCAATCGAGCGGATGGTTAATCAGCAAAAACTCCATCACGCCTTCGCGCGCGGTTTTGACCAAATCCGATGTGGTGCTGACCACCATATCGGGAGCAACGGGCATGGCGCAGCTAGCAACCGGCTTGGGTGCGTTCTCAACTTCGACCAGACACATGCGGCAATTACCGGCAACCGACAGGCGCTCGTGATAGCAAAAGCGCGGAATTTCCGCGCCCGCTTCTTCACAAGCTTGCATAATGGTTGTGCCCGGTGCGACCTCGACGGCAATGCCATCGACGGTTAATTTGACTTGGTTGTCTGGTGTATCGGCCATTACTCAGCCGCCTCCTGCGCCGCTGGCCCATTCGCCAGACGCTCTTCAATCACCGGACGGAAATGGCGGATAAGCCCCTGCACCGGCCAAGCCGCCGCATCTCCCAGCGCACAAATCGTGTGCCCTTCAATCTGTTTGGTGACTTGCAACAGCATGTCGATTTCTTTCGGCTCGGCGCGACCATCAGCCATGCGCTCCAGCACCCGCCACATCCAACCTGTGCCTTCACGACAAGGCGTGCATTGGCCGCAACTTTCATGCTTATAAAAATGCGAAATGCGGGCAATCGCCTTGATAATATCGGTCGATTTATCCATCACAATCACCGCTGCCGTGCCGAGACCCGACTGAACGTCTTTCAGACTGTCGAAATCCATAAGCACGGTGTCGCAAATCTCTTTCGGCAGCAGCGGCACGGAAGAACCGCCCGGAATGACGGCCAGCAAATTGTCCCAACCGCCGCGCACGCCGCCGGCGTGCTTCTCAAGCAATTCCTTCAGCGGAATACCCATTTCTTCTTCGACATTGCACGGATTATCGACGTGTCCGGAAATACAAAACAGCTTGGTGCCGGTATTGCCTTCACGCCCCAGACCAGCGAACCAGCCGCCACCACGACGACAAATGGTTGGCGCAACGGCGATGCTTTCGACATTATTCACCGTCGTCGGGCAGCCATACAGCCCCATATTGGCGGGGAAAGGCGGCTTCAGACGCGGTTGGCCTTTTTTGCCTTCGAGGCTCTCAATCAGAGCCGTTTCTTCACCACAAATATATGCGCCTGCACCGTGGTGAACATAAATATCGTAATCCCAGCCCGAACCGGCGGCATTTTTGCCCAACAAACCGTCAGCATAGGCTTCATCGACCGCGCGCTGCAAAGCCTCGCGCTCACGGATAAACTCACCGCGCACATAAATATAACAAGCATGCGCACCCATGGCGAAACCGGCCAGCAAGCAGCCTTCCAGCAATTTGTGGGGCTCATGGCGCATAATATCGCGGTCTTTACAAGTGCCCGGCTCGCTCTCATCGGCATTGACCACCAGATAATGCGGACGGCGATCATTTTCTTTCGGCATGAATGACCATTTAAGTCCGGTCGGGAAACCGGCACCGCCGCGTCCGCGCAAGCCCGACGCTTTAACTTCATCAATCACCCAGTCGCGGCCTTTATTGATAAGCGCTGCCGTGTCGTCCCAATCGCCGCGCGCTTTCGCCGAGCCGAGGTCTGCCCCTTCAAGCCCGTAAATGTTTTTGAAAATCCGGTCTTCGTCACGCAACATTATTTATCACCCTTCAACACCGTCAAACCACCTTCCGGCTCTGACGTATGGCGGCTGTTTTGCGGGCCGGTGTCGACTTCTTTACCGGCGCGCAAGTCGTTCAAAATTTGTTCGAATTTTTCTGCCGTCAAATCTTCGTAAAAATCATCATTGATCTGCACCATCGGGGCGTTGACGCAAGCACCCAAACATTCAACTTCCAGCCAACTCAGCTTGCCATCTTCGGTAATGTCGCCCTGCTCACCGATTAGCTTGCGGCACACATCTTTCAAATCATCGGCACCGCGCAGCCAGCAAGGCGTTGTGCCACATAGCTGGACAAAATGCTCACCGACCGGCGACAGATTGAACATGGTGTAGAATGTCGCCACTTCGAGCGCGCGGATATAAGGCATATCCAGCATATCGGCGACGTGACGAATAGCCGGTTCGGGCAGCCAGCCACCGGCTTGTTTTTGCGCCTGCCAGAGCAGCGGAATAATCGCGCTGGCCTGACGGCCTTCGGGATATTTGGCAATCTGTCCCTCAGCCCAGCTTATATTTTCGGACGTAAAAGCAAACTCGGGCGGTTGCTCTTCATGCAAACGACGCACACTCATCGGTCAACCTCTCCGAACACCACATCAAGCGAACCAAGAATGGCCGATACATCAGCCAGCATGTGGTCACGGCTCAGATAATCCAGCGCATGCAGATGGGCAAACCCCGGCGCGCGGATTTTGCAGCGGTAGGGCTTGTTCGACCCGTCCGCCACAAGATAAACACCAAACTCGCCCTTCGGTGCTTCCACCGCGGCGTAAACCTCGCCTTCGGGCACGTGATAGCCCTCAGTGTATAATTTGAAGTGATGTATTAACGCTTCCATTGATTGCTTCATCTCAGCGCGCTTGGGT
>JAKMCZ010000170.1 GCA_022428185.1 Alphaproteobacteria bacterium
TGTGCCGGTGGCTGTGCCGGGCGTTGACAGTTCAATTCTCAATCCGCGCGACACCTGGGCCGATAAGCCAGCCTATGACGCGCAAGCCGCCAAGCTGGTCGGCATGTTTGTCGATAATTTCGCCAAATTCATCGAGCATGTCGATGATAATGTGAAAGCCGCCGCACTGGCTGCTGAATAGTGGCCGCTGAGTGAGGGTATAAGGGCGCGGTCGCTTTAGCGACCTCCGCCAGCCTTCCCCAAGCGAGGCGGTTTTGCAACGTAAAACCGCCGAGACGCACTGGAATTGATTTTCATGAAATTAAGGCGGGTTTTAGCCCACCTTTTTCATTTTTCAATTAAATAATAATACTAATAAATGTAATTAATACTATTAATGTGCCTCTTCCCAGTTATTTGCGGCTTGGGCGTCAACCAAAAGCGGTACAGACAGGGTGAGGCGCGGCGCGCAGGCGCTTTGCATGGTCGATTTAACGGTTTCAATCAATTTGGCGCAATTTTTTTCAGGCGCTTCAAAGATAAGCTCGTCATGCACTTGCAGTAGCATTTTAGCGTCATCTAGCTTGGCATCGGTCAGCGCGTTTGGCATTTGTATCATTGCGCGGCGGATAATATCGGCAGCCGTGCCCTGTATTGGCGCATTAATCGCGGCGCGTTCGGCAAATGCCTTGCGGGCGGGGATTTTGGCTTTGATTTCCGGCACATGCACTTTGCGGCCAAACAAAGTCGAGACAAAACCTTGCGCTTTGGCCTCGGCTTTCACATGTTCCATGTAATCCTTGATGCCGGGAAACTTTTCAAAATAGGCTTTGATATAATCGCTGGCTTGCCCGCGCGAAATGCCCAGTTGATTGGCTAGCCCGAAAGCGGAAATGCCGTAAATAATACCGAAATTAATCGCTTTGGCGCGCCGCCGCACTTCTGCCGTCATCTCGGCCATTGGCACGCCAAACATTTCCGACGCGGTCATGGCGTGAATGTCATCGCCATTTTGAAAAGCGTTTTTGAGCGCTGCAATATCGGCCATATGCGCCAAGACGCGCAACTCAATCTGGCTGTAATCGGCACTGACCAGTTGATTACCCTCGCTGGCCACAAACGCGGTGCGAATCCGCCGTCCGTCTTCCGTGCGAATGGGAATGTTCTGCAAATTCGGCTCTGATGAGGACAAGCGTCCCGTGGTGGTTGCGGCCAGCGAATAAGACGTGTGAATACGACCGGTGTCGGGATTGACAAATTCAGGCAGCGCATCGGTATAGGTCGATTTCAATTTCGCCAGCCCGCGCCAGTCGAGCACGGATTGAGCCAAGCTCACACCATCTGCGGCCAGCCCTTCCAGCACATCGGCACCGGTGCCCCAAGCACCGGTTTTGGTTTTCTTGCCGCCCGCCAGCGCCATTTTATCAAATAGGATTTCACCCAATTGTTTCGGGCTGGCTATGTTGAAGCTCTCGCCCGCTGCCGCGTAAATATCGGCTTCCATCGATGCCATTTTTTGGGCGAACTCGCCCGACAAGCGCGATAGCACGGCTCGGTCAACCGATACGCCATTGGCTTCCATCATACGCAACACCTCGACCAAAGGCTGCTCTGTGGTCTGATAGACCCCGACCATATGCTCGCCAACCAAACGCGGCTGCAAATGCCTATACAGCCGCAAGGTGACATCGGCATCTTCCGCCGCATATTGCGTCGCTTTATCAATCGGCACTTGGTCGAAAGTAATCTGGCTTTTTCCGCTCCCCAAAAGCTCCTTAATCGGTATCGGCGTATGGTCGAGATATTTCTGCGCCAGCGCGTCCATGCCATGACCATGATTGCCCGCATCGAGCGCATAAGACATCAGCATCGTGTCGTCAAAGCCGTTAATCTGCAGCCCGTAACGCTGCAAAATCTGCGCGTCAAATTTTGCGTTTTGCAAAACCTTTTTAACCGACGCGTCCGCCAGCAAAGGCGCAAGCAGGGCTATGGCTTTTTTCTGATCAATTTGCGGCGGCACATCATCAGCCAAAGCCAGCCCGTCGCCGACACCATGTTGAAGGGGCATATAGGCCGCTTCGCCCGGCGCAACGGCCAGCGAGATGCCGACCAAATTGCATTGCATCGCGTCCAGACCATCGGTTTCGGTATCGACCGCCACAATGCCGGTTTGGTAGGCGCGCGCTACCCAGTCACTCAATATCGCCGTATCGGCAATTGTCGTATAGCCCGATACATCAAGCGCGCCCATATCCGCCGGCAGCGGCCGATAAGTGCCATTGGCATCATCTCCTAAAGCCGATGGCGGCGGCGCATCATCAGCCGCCAGTTCTTCACTGGCTTGATAATCATCAACCGACCAGCCATAACGCTCGGCCAATCGCTTGGTCAATGTGTTGAACTCCATCGCTTTGGCAAAACCGATAAGCTTGTCACCCTTTGGCACGCTCAAAACCATATCGCCAAAGCCGACCGGCAAGGGCGTATCGCGCTTCAGCGTCACCAAGTCGCGGCTAATGCGGGCTTGATCGGCAAACTCAATCAAATTCTCACGACGCTTGTTTTGCTTAATCTCTTCAGCGCGCGCCAACAATGTGTCCAAATCGCCATATTCATCAATCAATTGGGCCGCCGTCTTAATGCCAATGCCCGGCACGCCCGGCACATTGTCAACGCTGTCGCCGGCCAGCGCTTGCACATCAATGACTTTGTCAGGGCCAACACCGAATTTTTCCATCACACCGGCGGCGTCGATAAACTTATCTTTCATCGTGTCGACCATGTCGATCTTGTCGCTCACAAGCTGCATCAAATCCTTGTCAGACGATACAATGGTCACGCGTGCGCCATCGGCTGCCGCCTTGTCGGCATAGGCGGCGATTAAGTCGTCGGCTTCAAAGCCTTGAAGCTCAATCGCCGGAATATCAAACGCTTGCACTGCCTCGCGCACAAGCGGGAATTGCGGCACCAGGTCTTCGGGTGCGGGCGGGCGATGGGCTTTATATTCAGGATAAATATCGTTGCGAAAGGTTTTGCCCGACGCATCAAAAATCACGGCCAAATGGGTCGGCGCACCGCCATGACCGTTGCGCGCGCCCATATCGTTTAATAATTTGACCAGCATATTGCAAAAACCGGACACCGCACCGACCGGCAGCCCGTCAGATTTTCGCGTTAAGGGCGGCAAAGCATGATAGGCGCGGAAAATATAGCCCGAGCCATCGACCAGATAGAGATGGTCTTGCTTGGTGAGTTTTGTTGGTTGTTCTTTGCCCGTCAAACGCGCCTCCCGAATCTCAAAGCCGCTTTGAGTTTAAGACCGTTGCCCCCAATGACAAGCGGACAAAGGGCATTTGCCGATTTATTCCCCAGAACATAAATGCTAGACAGAAGGCTCGGAGTATCGCCATGAGTTTATCTGATTACGCATTACAGGCTAAGGGTTTACAAAAGACCTACCGTGCCGTCGGCAACGCGCCTGCGCAACACGCGCTCAAGGGCATTGATCTTGCCGTGCCGCGCGGGTCTATTTTTGGCCTGCTGGGGCCAAACGGCGCCGGCAAATCGACCTTTATCAATATTCTGGCCGGTATGGTGATGAAAAGCGGTGGCTCGGCTGAAATTTGGGGTTTTGATATTGACCAAAATCCGCGCCAAGCGCGCGCCTCTATCGGCATTGTGCCGCAAGAGCTTTCCATCGACCCGTTCTTTACCCCGGGCGAGATTATGGATTTGCAAGCCGGCATGTATGGCGTGCCGAAAAAACAGCGCCGCACTTTGGAAATTCTTGAAGCGATGGGGCTTGATGACAAGCTTGATGCCTATGCCCGCACCCTTTCGGGCGGCATGCGGCGGCGATTGCTGGTCGCCAAAGCACTGGTGCATAATCCGCCGGTTCTGGTGCTTGATGAGCCGACAGCAGGTGTCGATATCGAATTGCGCCGCCAGCTTTGGGATTATGTGCTGGATTTGAACAAAGCCGGCGTGACCATTGTTTTGACCACACATTATCTCGAAGAAGCCGAAGAATTATGCGACACGATTGCGATTATCGATCAGGGCGAATTGCGTGCCTGCGACACGACGCAAAACCTGCTGACCCAGATTGACAATAAGACCCTTTTGGTGCGCCCGACATCGCCATTGGCAACTGCACCGCCGCTAAATGGGCTTGATGTCGCGTTAAACGATGATGGCCGCATCAGCATTACTTATAATCCGGGCGACATGCCGGTCGGCGCGGTGCTGGAAAAACTGCGCGATGCGGGCATTGAGATTGCCGATATCGATACGCGCGGGGCCGAGCTTGAAACCGTGTTTATGAAGCTGACCTCATAAGAAAATAAAGGAGACCAAAATGATTGGACGCTTAAACCATGTCGGCATTGCCACGCCGTCGATAGAAAAATCTGCCGCCCTTTATCGCGATGTGCTGGGTGCAACCAAAATCCATGACAAGTTCAAAATGGAAGAGCAGGGCGTTTGGGTGTGTTTTGTCGATGTGCCGAACAGCCAGATCGAGTTGATTGAGCCGATTGATGATGAGAGCCCGATTGCCGGTTTTTTGAAAACCAACCCGCAAGGCGGCCAGCATCATGTCTGTTTTGAGGTTGATGATTTATTGGAAGCGCGCGATGCGATGGTTGAAAAAGGCGCGCGGGTTTTGGGCGAACCGCGCATCGGGGCGCATGGCACGCCGATAATTTTCGTGCATCCGAAAGATATGGGCGGCGTGTTGGTCGAGTTGATGCAAAAACCCGATAGCCATTAGCCAATAATCGGTGTGCTTGGCCGCATCTTAATAGACCGGTCTATTCGACCAAAATTCGACCAAAGACGAATTTGCCTTTGACCTGTACGCCGCTTTCGCCAATCGGGCGACCGACAGCAAGCGGCACATTGCCGACATAAAGCGGATAATTGCCTGGCTTGATAGGTACGAAGCTGACATACGCCGCGCCGATTTCATCGCATTCAATTGCGTTGAAACTGAGACCTTGTAAGTGAACCTCAATATCCCCGACCGTAACCAGACGAAGGTGTGAATTGTTCAGCAATTCCGGCATCTCAACGCGCCAGCCCGATAGGTCGCCCTGCACATCGGGACAGTTGATTTTCAGCCGATAATAACGCCCTGAGAACAGGCGAATATCGCGCGGCGCGAGCTTGGGCATGCCGTCTTTGGCGGTGGTGACGGTCAGCTCGGTCCGAATGGGCGGATATTTTGCTAGATTGCCGCGCGACTCGGCACGCGCCGTGTTTGTGTTTGTCAAAATCGCGGTCGCAAAGAGCAGGGTCGATAGCAAGGTGATAGGGGTCAGGATACGGGGCATGATAACGCTCTCTTTACTGAACTGAAGTCGCTAAGTTTACACGAATTTTTATATGGTTCTGGGCGCATCGAAATCAATGCCGACTTTGCTGAGGCGGTCGACAAGCGGCATGCCGAGACCGCTGGCGCTGGTTAAGACACCGCCATAATCACGCCCGCCCGGCAATTTGTCTAAATCGTCCACCAAGCAGAGCGCACATTCGGCGACCAATTTGGAGGTCACCTTATAACCGGGGTCGCCTTTGCCGCTTATGCCTGAGACCAATTTGTCGCCTGCTTCGGTTTCAAGGATAAATTTGCAATCGAACCAGCCATTATCGCGCACGTCTTGCGACGGCCCTTCGCCCGGTTGTTTGAGCATCGGGCGAACCAATTTACGCAAAGGCGTGAACAACACCAACCCCAGCCCCACCATGCCCAACAGGCCTTTAATGGCGTTCCAGCGCGACGGGTGATAAGCGAATTCTTGATAGGCGAAGTCAGTCCCGTAAGGGGCTTGCTTTTGGCCCAGCAAAGCGGCCGAGCGGCGCACCACGCGCGTATTGGCGGCAGCCATGATAAACGGCGCGCCATAGCCGTTAATCTCCGGCTTGGCGGCGACGGCGAATGTGTCGGTGCTGTGTTTTTCCATTTCAGGCGTGGTGGTGCCTTGGGGATTAAGCAAAAACGGGTCGGTCAAATCGTCTCCGAGGTTCAAATCGGGCATTGAGAAAATGGTTTCCAATGTGCCGCCCGAGGCATCGCCTTTGAACGAATGAAATGACTCGATGCGCTTTATCGGCACTGCGGCTTTTTGAACAGCGAAGAAGCTGCCCAAATCAGACGGGATTGAGTCAAAGCCGCAAGATGGAATAATCCGCACACCTTTGCGTGCGGCCTCTTCATGGTGTTTGTCAATCAAACCCTTAACCCAGAAATTTTCGCCGGTTATATCGACATAATGGGTTGCGTTTTTCACGCAGGCGGCGACCAGATTGGAGCCATAGCGGTGAAACGGTCCGGCGGTAGACAATACGACTTTGGCGCGCGCCGTCATCGCTTCAAGCGCTGATAGGTCATCTGCGTCAGCGACAATCGCCTCGACATCAGCCCCGCTGGCAGCAATCACCTCGGCCAGTTTGTCGCCATTGCGTCCGCCGACGGCCCATTTAATATCGGCCTTGTGTTGCACCAAATAGTCAACGCATAAGCGGCCGGTAAAACCGGTTGCGCCATAAACAACAATATCCAAATCTTTCATGTGATCTCCCATTTGGCGGTTTAGCGAAAGCTCTTCCATCAGGTGTAGATGAACTTTATAGCGTGCATCAATAGCTTTATGGCAAAAACAATCAGGCCGCGCGGAT